>CAZOXC010000122.1:0-7581 GCA_964583205.1 uncultured Pirellulaceae bacterium
TGACGGCCGGATCAGAATTCAGCAACGCAGCATCGGCCTTGCCATGAAATGCGTGCGCTGAAGTGATCAAAATGCATGTCATTACAATGATGTATGGGATTGCCAAAGCAGTGATCAGGTCGAAGCGAGCCAAACCTCGAAAAGGCTTGTCCCATTTTCGAGCCAACATCGAGTAAGGCAACAAAAAGGTCATGTTGATCCCGACCGCAGTGGCCGTGACACCAATGATGCTGCTTTGTTGACCCTCAATCACCTTCTCTTCCCAGAAATTCGCAACGTCAATATTGTTGGCCGCCAACCCATCGATGAGCGTCTGAATTTCCGGCGCTGGATTGTTCCACTGGCTCAAGTTTGGAATGCAACCCGACAACACCTCGGTCCAGGAAATCGCGCCTTCCTTGAAAATTACATAGGCTGCAATCACGAAACAGACCACGACCGTTCCGATAACCAGTTTCAAGAACAGATCGAACAGCTTGGAAAGCATACCCGGCAGAAAGCTCATCGCCACGAACGCGAAAGCCAACAGACCAATCACGGCGGAAACCAGAATTTTGGATAAAACACTATCGCTGCCAACGCCTAGACTCGTTTGCAGGGAATCAAAACTCAAACTGTACTGCGGGATGATCCAGATCATGTTGGCCAGAATCGTGGCCGTGATCCAGCCAACTCCCAGCACCGGATTCACATGCTCGTTGATCGCATGATACGGTCGCTTACCGGTCGACAAAGTGACATAGCTGATTGCCGCCAGCATGATCACACCGATAACGATCGCCACCAACTGCAGCCACAACATTTTCGGGCCGCCCAGGATTCCCAGATACAAAGCACCCGCCAGCGATCCGCCACCCAAGGTAATCGCAGCTTGCAACCAACCCGGTCCTGACAAGCGCAGGTAGGCAAAGCAAGTCGCAAAGATGCCTTTCTCTTGAGCGCTAACAAGTATGTCTCGGTTGGATCTGACTTTATCGGACATGATGGATCAACAGGTGAGAAAAGGCGGCAGTCAGTTCAGGTGTACAATTCGCATTACTGAATCTAGCTACTGAGTTCAGTAAGGTAACGCTCGGCATCCAGTGCTGCCATGCAACCGGTGCCTGCCGAAGTAATGGCTTGTCGGTAATAATCGTCGGCCACATCTCCAGCCGCAAAAACTCCTTCAGCGCTGGTGTTCGTACGGAACCCTTTTGTCCACTGGATATAACCCTTGTCGTTCATATCGAGCTTACCATTGAGGAAGGAAGTGTTCGGTGTATGACCGATCGCGACAAACATACCGCCAACCGTTAGTTCTTGAGACGAGTCGTCTACGGAGCTGTCCAGTTTAATTCCGGTGACTTGATTTCCATCTCCCAAAACTTCGCTGACAACACTATTCCAGACCATTTCGATTTTCGGATGCTCGAGTGCGCGCTGTGCCATGATTTTCGAGGCTCGCAACTCGTCGCGACGGTGTACCAGATAAATTCGGTCGGCATCTTTAAGGTTGGCCAGGTAGGTGGCCTCTTCCACGGCCGAGTCACCACCACCGATGACCGCCAGAGGCTTTTTGCGATAGATCGGCAACGCGCCATCGCACACAGCACAGGCACTAACACCTTTGTTCTTGTATTGCTCTTCGGAATCCAGGCCCAGGTAATTGGCTCTGGCACCAGTGGCCACAATGATCGTGTGAGTCTCAACCGGATCACCATTGGCCGGGATCACTTTCATCGGTCGCGAGTCAAAATCGACATCGACAATATCGTCACCCACAACTCGAGTATCAAAATTGAGAGCCTGCTGCTTCATCAGCTCCATCAACTCGGTACCCTGCACGGCGTAATGGAACTGCCCATCCTTTTTGTGATCTGGAGGCATTGGCAGGTTCCAGTGCCGGTCGCTATCGACCGCACTCTTGACGAAATCGTGGACGTTGCCGAAGGGAAATCCGGGATAATTCTCAACTTCAGTCGTATATGCCAATTGGCCCAGAGGAATCATCTCGGGTTTCACCGTCCCCTCAAACAACAAGGGATTCAGGCTGGCTCGAGCTGCATAAATTGCGGCTGCCCATCCAGCTGGTCCACTTCCGATGATTACGACATTTTCTGGCACGTCATGCTCCTTGATACTCTGTTTCAGTTGATTTGTTTGTTGATTCGACAACTTGTTACGATTCAGACAATCCAAGTCGCGATTATAGGCCAACATCTTACAACTTGGCAGTAGACGAATTGTTGCCAAACACCAGTCCAGTCTAAAATGGAGGCTCAATTATTCACTGGGAATCAAGCATGAGCACTTTACTGGTCGCGGTCCTGTCGTTTTTGGGATTCATCATTGCCTACCACACCTACGGCCGATGGTTGTCCAAGCGAATTTTCAACCTTGATCAGGACGCGCTGGTTCCCAGCAAGGAAATGCAGGATGGTGTGGATTACGTTCCCACCAAGAAATCGATTGTGTTTGGCCACCACTTCACCAGCATTGCCGGAACCGGTCCGATCGTCGGGCCGGCAATCGCAGTCTTCTGGGGCTGGCTCCCGGCGCTGTTGTGGGTCCTGATCGGTTCGATATTCATCGGCGCAGTGCATGACTTCTCGGCGCTGGTGATTTCACTTCGCAACCGAGGCCAGACGGTCGGTGAAATCGCCGGACGCGTCATTTCGCCGCGAGCAAAACTCCTGTTCCTGTTCATTCTCTTTTTTGCGCTGACCATCGTTCTGGCAATCTTTGGCCTGGTGATTGCCATTATTTTCAAGATGTATCCCGGTACGGTTCTGCCGGTCTGGATTTCCCTGCCGATCGCAATTGCCATCGGAGTATTGATTTACAAGCGAGCTGGAAACATGCTTTGGCTGTCGCTGGGTGCGCTGGGTCTGATTTACTTGTGCATCTATATTGGTGCTTATCACTTGCCGATCACCCTTCCCGAGCACATGAACGCGGTTGTGGTGTGGACAATCCTGTTATTGGTGTATTGTTTTTTCGCCTCGGTTCTACCGGTCTGGTTGCTGCTGCAGCCTCGCGATTACGTCAACAGCCACCAACTGATGCTCGCCCTGGCGCTGCTGGGAATTGGTTTGGTCGTGGCGGCGCTCACTGGACAAGCCAAATTGTCGAGCGCCCCAATGATCAACCCCGCCGACAAGCTACCCTTGGGCACACCTCCCATTTGGCCGTTCCTGTTTATCACGATCGCCTGCGGTGCCATCAGCGGATTTCACTGCCTGGTTTCAAGTGGCACCAGCAGTAAACAACTTGAAAACGAAAAAGAAGCTCGCTTTGTTGGCTACGGAGCAATGTTGCTGGAGGGAGCATTGGCCGTGGTTGTCATACTGGCTTGCTGTGCTGGACTGGGAATGGGAGCCATGAACACCGAAGGCGTTGCCCTGACCGGATCCGATGCCTGGAATCTCAAGTATTCTGCAAATAGCTGGGCCGAATTTAATCTGGGAGCAAAAGTCAGCGCGTTTGTCGATGGTGGAGCAAACTTCCTGGCAGCGATCTGGATTCCCAAGAAAATGGCCGTCGGCATAATCGCCGTACTGGTGGCCTGCTTCGCAGCAACCACTCTGGACACCGCGACTCGATTGCAACGATACGTGATCCAGGAAATAGGCGATTCGCTGAAAATCAAACCTCTCACCAACAAATACGCCGCGACTGGTGTCGCGATTACTTGCGGCGGCTGTGTCGCCATGATCCCAAATGCCGCCGGGGAACTAGGTAAAGGCGGGATGATCCTGTGGCCATTGTTTGGGGCGACCAACCAACTGCTGGCGGGCCTGGCATTTCTGGTGACCGTGTTCTATCTGTGGCGACGCAACAAACCGATCTGGTTCGCCTTGATCCCAATGCTGATTATGATCATCCTTCCAGCATGGGCTCTGCTTTGGCAGATATTTTCTCCAGACAGCCCATTTCACGCCGAGGGCAGTTACACCACTTTATTGATCATTTTCTCAAGCGGCATCCTCGGACTGCAGATCTGGATGATGATCGAAGCCATCCTGGCCTGGAAGAAGGCCAAGGGAGTATTGGAAGATCCCTTACCCCCTTTAACAGGCAGCCAGATGAACACCGATGGCGGCCGATCCTGCTAGACAACTTGTCTGGCAAAACTGCCTGTAAAAATTCCCTGCAAAAGTTGCCAGCTCTTGAGAGCTAATTTGGCGGACTTTTTTCTTTAATCCATCCGATTTGACCAAGTCCGGCTCAAGTTCCGCTTAGGTGGACATCTTGGATTTGCAACTTTAAATCTGCTTAAAAATTGAGCAGATTCTGGCTGCCACGGTTTTAAGCACTCTTGCTTATCGAACTGGCAAACACCCTCATGCCGTCGTAAGTGCTTGCAAATAAATGACATGCAAGAAGTGACTTGATTGCACTTAATGATGGGGGCAAATCGAGTCGCCCGCGGAGGGCGGCTAGGACGCAGTAATGTTTTTCTCCCCCAATGAATGGGCGAAAGGAATCAAAAGATGAACGAAACTACCGTTCAAGCCGATTTTGGTACCCGTTGTTCTAAAGTTCTCCAAGTTGCCAAAGACCTGTTTCAACGTAACCCCGACTGGGTCACGTTCTTCCGAGAAGTTCTCGGCGTAAACGGTGCCGCAAGAAACGTATTTCAAAGCAACGAAGAATACCTGGCATTTGAGCAGTCACCAGAATATGGCCAGATCCAGCAAATGGTCGCCAACCTCAGAAATCGGAAGATCCCCGGTGGCGGTCACAACGAACCAACTCGAGTCATCACGGTCCGCCTGCCAGAAAGCCTTCACGAGGCACTCAAGGCAGAGGCCACTGACCATCGCACCAGCATGAACAAGCTCTGTATTTCCAAGCTGCTTCAAGTGCTCAATGACTGCGAGAATCGCCAAGCCGGCACAACCAAACGAACCCCACAGCCACCAGCAATGAACCGGCCAACCGGAAACGTTCCGCCCGTGCCAGCTCCCTCGCAAACTATTCGCTCGGCTGCACCACCGGTTCCCGCTCCATCAGTTCCGGTTCCCGCCCCTTCAGCTCCGGTTCCCGCCCCTTCATCACCGGCAGTAAGCGCTCCGGTTCCTGCACCCGGCGTGCCCGTACCTGCTCCATCTCGTGGACCAGTTCCGTCTCCTTCCAGACAAGCTCATGCTCAACCCACCCCGCAGCAACCAGCGCCCCAGCCGGCGGACAACCAGGACGAGCCGAATCAGTATGGCAACCGATTCTAATTCGTCGTCAATCGATTGATTCGACAAAACAATCGCCTGCCAAACAAAAAACTCCGGCCACATTGGTGACCGGAGCTTTTTAATGCGCTATTGAAAACAAGACTTACTGCTCGCGCTGGTAAACGACTTCGCCACCCACGATCGTCATATCGACTTTGGCATCCGGAATCTCGTCTTCTTCACAACTCATAATGTCCTTGGAAAGAACAACCAGATCCGCCAGCTTGCCTTGCGTGATAGATCCTTTGATCTCTTCTTCAAACGCCGCATAGGCACAATCCAGCGTGTAGGACTTGAGCGCTTCAGCTCGCGACATCCGCTGGTCTTCAAAAAACCTGGAACCATCTTTGATCTTTCTCGAGACAGTCGAATAAAAAGAAGCCAAAGGATCAAGGTCTTCAACCGGCGCATCGGTTCCGTTGGTAACGACGGCTCCCGACTTCAACAGCTTTTGCCAAACGTAGGCACCTTCGGCGGCGCGGCGAGTTCCCAGTCGCTGTAAAACAAAGATCGCATCCGAGGTACAGTGAACCCCCTGCATTGATGCAATGACACCCAGTTCACCAAACCGGGGAATGTCATCCGGGTTCAAATGCTGAGCATGCTCGACTCGCCAACGACGAGAATCCTCTCTGGGCGAGGACTTGAATGCCTCTTCAAAGATATCCAGCACCTCGCGGTTTGCTCGATCACCAATCGCATGAACACAAAATTGAAAATCATGCTCAATACACAAATCAGCTGTGCGTTCGGCAGACTCGATCGTCACCGTATTTAAACCAACGCTGTTGGGCAAGTCTTCATAAGGCGCCAACAACCAGGCGCCATGAGCTCCCAGCGCTCCATCGATCGAAACCTTAACCGCTCGCACAGTCAAAAAGTTATCTGCATGACCAATTAGTTTTGCTTTCGGCAATCCGATAGTCAGCAATTCATTGCTGGATCTGATCATGACCCACAATCGAGTCTTCAGCTTGCCAGCTTCAGCGGCTTGCTTGAGCCCGGCGACGGTCCCAAACGAAGAGCCGGCATCCTGAAAGCTGGTGACTCCTTTTTTAATGCACTCTTCGCCAGCCAGTTCAATCGCTCGCTCCAACAACAGCGCATTATCTTCATCTGACATTTTCGCATCGGCTCGAGTCTTGGCTCGATTCACCAGCCCCATCGCCGTTTCACGAAACACGCCCGTGGCAGCACCGTTCTCGCCACGCAAAATCTCACCGCCGTTAGGATTGGCAGTCGTATTGTTAACCCCGGCCAGTTGCATCGCAAAGCTATTGGCAAAACAGGCATGGCCACTGGCGTGAGTCAACAAAACCGGATGATCGGGCGCGACCTCGTCAATTTTCGAGGTCACCGGATAACCTTCCACATTCTCCTGCGGAACTTCGTCCCACTTTTCCTGATGCCAGCCTCGACCCACGATCCACTGACCTTTGGGAGTTGTCTTGGTTGCCTCCGCAACCTGATCTACAACGTCCTGCCATGACTTGGCCGTTTTCAAGTCCAACATCATTCGCGACTGCCCTAGCCCAACAAAGTGCGCGTGGCCTTCGATAAAACCCGGAATCACCAACCGACCACCAAGATCGATTTGTCGAGTCTCCGAATTTCCCAAGCGACGAATTTCTTCATTGCTGCCAACCGCAAGGATTTTGTCACCTTGCACCGCCACCGCTTCCGCCTCAGGCAACTCATCGTCCACCGTGACCACTCGAGCATTGTGCAAAATCAAGTCCACTGAATCCTGCGCCCGCAATCCAAGTGGCAGAATTACACAACAGGCGATCGCCGCCGAAAACACTACTCGAATCAATCGTCGCATCGAATTGAAAATCATCTTTGGTTCCTTTTTGAAAAGACATTCAAAATCTTAATCACCTGACACCTGGCATGCGACCATTTCGTTGAAATTCCACCGCGTTTCTTGATTCAAAATTCGCTCGAGAAAAAACGCACCGTTTTGATCAATATTTCCGTCGGCGCCCGGATTTTACAAATCCTGCTTCTCGAACAGGCTGCTCAAACCCAAATTTCCGCTCCCTGTATCTCGCCATCCAATCTGAGTTGTCACTACAATGATGTGACACTTTAAACAAGGATCAATTGATGAATATTAAGTTTCGAATCACTTTCTGGATTCCGATGCTCGGTTGTTTACTCGCATCTCATTTTCTATCCGCACAGGAAAAACAACAGGAACCCAAAAAGCCAGCGGAAGTTGAACAAGCCAAACTGGGTTCAACGGTAAACGTTCACCAGTGCGGCAACTTGTTTTTGGCTGGCCAATTTGCTTCCGACGATATCAAGCTCTTCAAGGAACAAGAGGTTGCTCGAGTAATCACGCTGCGAACTGACGGCGAGATTGACT
>CAZOXC010000123.1:0-7578 GCA_964583205.1 uncultured Pirellulaceae bacterium
GGCCACAACCAGGGCACCCTCGTGATTGGTGCTGCCGAATGCGGCCAGGTCATCGATAAACGCTGTGACTTGATTTTTGTTCTCGGGCGTTGCTCGCAACAAGCGCCTTTCGTTCATAGTGACGGTTCGGTGGTGGTATCCGACAACCTGGAACTTGTGATTGGGTTCCAAACCATCGATTGCCTTTGAAAGCTGCTGCGAGGCTTGCTCAAGTACACCCAGTCCCTGTGATCCCATACTTTTGGATCTGTCGATTACAAATACGAATTTACGGCCAGTTAGTTCGCCCGAGCCAAACACTTCAATCGAAGTTTCACTGCCTTCTGCGGCTTGAGCGGCAAAACGCTTTCGGTCGGCTTCGATCATTTCCTGGTGAGCTTCGGTGATCTCAATTTTTCTGCTGCTTGGGTTGTCCGAAGATTCCAGTTGAGTCAAACCGGGTGCGTCCAGGACCGGCAGCTCCAGCGAAGGCAGGCTGGTATCTATTTCGGGAAGTTCGCTCAACGATTCAACTGGCTGTGTTGGAGCCGCCAACTGGTTGTCGGAGTCCGTCGCCTGTTCCTGATCGGTTTCGTCCAGAAATTCGGTCTGGTTGAGTTCATTAACGCTCTTCAGAACCACACTGACTCGGCGAATTTCGGGCGAGCCAGCGCCAACTTTGGCTCGGAAACCCAGCAAGGCGACCATGGTCAGCAGAACCACATGGAATACAAACGACAGTCCAAAGCTCGACCATTTTCTGGCCGGCCGCTGTTCGTCAAAATTTGAGTGTCCGAAATTCGAACTATTTTCCTGCCGCATACGTCTATTATGAGTCAAATATTGGTTTGTGCAAAACTCAATTCACCGACCGGGATCTGAAATAATCGTGAATGCGCTGACATTTTTACCATGTGTTCAATTCGCCAGCGTAACTGCCCTGTAACTATCGATGTTCTGATGAGTTTCACAGGGTCGCAATAGAATTCGTCAAAAAGTCAAGTATTTCATGCGTTTTTTTGATGTTTGTGGACAAATTGGAAACAAACCTACCTTTGGCAAGTTGAATAAATAGTTCCAGAACTCTGGATTCGGCAGCGACTAGCTGGAACCGGGCACGTCCAATGAAATACAATATAGTGTCCGACGTTTTTTGTTCGGACCGGGGGCATGTTAAAGTGGAGACAGTCTTTTTCGATTGGCGGATAGTTCTGCGTCAGCATTTCGCTGGAACTCTGCGGTGTGGTGCCGAGTGATTTATTCATCTGAATGAGCTGAATTGGCGGCCCACTAAATCGGCAATCAAGATTGTCAACTACGACACGATCAACAACCACACGATCAACAACGGCAACACGATCAACAACGGCAACGCAATCAACAACTCACCTTGAGAGATAAAATTAATGAATCAATCCAACGAGAATCTAAGCAACGAAGATCTGCAAGCATTGGAAAACCTTAAGTCGGCTTACACATCAGTGCGAACCGAATTGAGCAAGGTGATTGTTGGTCAATCCGATGTGCTCGAGCAATTGATGGTTGCAATCTTTGCTCAGGGTCACTGCTTGCTGGAAGGCGTTCCTGGTCTGGCGAAAACATTGATGGTCAGCACGCTGTCCAAGACCCTGCGACTGGACTTTAATCGAATCCAGTTCACACCGGACTTGATGCCCAGCGATATCACCGGAACGGATGTGATTCAGGAAAACAAATCCACGGGTGAGCGAAACGCCAAGTTCCTGGCGGGTCCGATTTTCGCCAACATTATTCTGGCGGACGAAATCAACCGAACACCTCCGAAAACCCAGGCGGCTCTGCTGGAATCGATGCAGGAAAAGCAAGTCACCATCGGCGGACACCGTCACACACTGCCGGCCCCGTTCTTTGTTCTGGCGACTCAAAACCCGATCGAGCAGGAAGGTACCTACACCCTGCCTGAGGCGCAGCAAGACCGTTTCATGTTCAAGATCTTCGTAAAATACCCGACCTACGAAGAAGAATTCAACATTGCCGAATCCACCACTGCAGACATCGTCCCGGAAGTCGACGAAGTTCTTTCGGGTGACGACATTCTTCGTCTGCAACAAATGGTTCGACGAGTTCCGGTTGCACCCTACGTGATTCACTATGCATTGCGTCTGGTAAGAGCGACTCGTGTTCGTGATGCCGAGTGCCCTGAGTTCATCAAGGACTGGGTCAGTTGGGGATCAGGGCCTCGTGGAATGCAGTACCTGATGCTGGGCGGCAAAGCTCGCGCCATGCTGGACGGTCGGTTCTATGTCACCACCGATGATATTCGTGCAGTTGCACTGCCGGTATTGCGACACCGTGTGATTACGAACTTCAATGCAGAATCCGCTGGTATTTTCCCGGATGATGTCATCGAAAAACTGCTCACCGAATTGCCTGAACGCAGTGACGGCGACGATGTCGCTCCACAATTGCAAAAGGCGTTCGCTTGATCTGGTGGAATATTCTCCATGAGATACCAGACCCTGTTGTGAAAAATCCCGGCGACTTGCGTTGCGCTTAGTGCCGCAAGTTCGCCATTGGATTGATCACATGAACCCGCCTGATTCTGAGCTTATTCGAGTTTAATTTTGTCGGAAACCACCAACAACACGAATTACCTGGATCCTAAAACACTGGACCGCATTAAGCGGATGGATGTCCGCGCCCGGTTAGTGGTAGAGGGTTTTATTACCGGGAATCATCGTAGTCCCTACAACGGTTTCGCCGTTGAATTTGCCACACACCGGGAATACTCGCCGGGGGACGACCTTCGTCATATCGACTGGAAAGTCTGGTCCAAGACCGATCGTCTCTACATTAAAGAGTACGAGGAAGAAACCAATCTCAAGTGCAATATCGTCGTGGACTGCAGCAAGTCCATGCGGTACGGCGAAGATTCCGGCTGGAGCAAGTACGATTACGCGGCGACTGCCGCTGCGTCGTTGACTTACCTGTTGCAGCAACAGCAGGATGCCGTCGGGTTGACGTTGTTCAGCAATAAAGTCGACAAGTCTCTCAAGCCCAGTTCCAGTAGCGCGCATTTAAAATTGATGCTGCATGAATTGGATGCCACCGAACCGAACGATATCACCGATGTCGATTCGGTTTTCGGTCGACTGGCGGGTCAATTTCGAACTCGCGGGATGGTTGTGCTGTTCTCTGACCTGTTCCTGGATCCAGAAAAACTGAACCAGGCGCTGCAGCAATTTCGCTTGCGTCGGCATGAAGTCATCGTGTTTCACATCATGCATGGCGACGAGCTGACTTTTCCTTTCGAGGAAAACACGAAATTTCGCGGACTGGAAGACACGGTCGAGTTACTTACCGAACCTCGCGCCTTGAAAGATGCCTACCTGGACTCGTTGAACAAGTTCATGGACAACGTGCGAAAAATTTGCGCTGTTAACGGCGTGGATCATGTTGTGATGGACACTTCCAAGCCGCTGGATGGCGTACTTTCCAGCTATTTGAGCTTCCGCCAAAAACGCCGCAAATCATTGTTAAAACGCTAGATTGAAAGATTGAGTTCATGGGTTGGTTAACCTCCTGGTTGTTGAATCCCTGGTTGTTGGGCGCTGGCGCTTTGGCCATGCTCTCGCCCATTATTATTCACTTGCTCAATCGGCGACGATTCAAAATCGTAGACTGGGCAGCGATGCGGTTCCTGCTGGACGCCGACAAGAAAAATCGCAAGCGAGTCAAACTGGAAAACCTGATTCTGTTGATGCTCCGCTGCCTGGCCATGCTGTTGCTGGGCATCATGATTGCCAGACCATTTCTGCCCTCGGCCGTCGGACAGTTACTGGGCAATGAACAGCGATTCGAACGAGTGATCGTGCTGGACGATTCTTTGAGCCAGCAGGTCGTGGTGGAAAACCAGTCGCAATTTGAACGATCACAGGAAAGTCTGAAAGACATGCTGGGGCAGATCGCCCTGGATGACAAGGAAGACTTTTTCACCCTGTACCTCACCAGTCGGCCCACCAAACCTGTGTTGTCCAACGAACCGGTTACGCCCGATACCGTGGCGTCGCTGACCCAGGCGATTGGAGATCTGAAATGTTCCGACCGGCAGGCACTCTACGAAGATACTTTGCAGGAAGTCCAGCGCTATGTAGGTAGCGAGCGCGACGAAATCAACCGGCTGGTATACGTGATGTCCGATTTGCGCAAGTCTGACTGGGTGACACCCGAAAAACTGGCGGCCGAAAATTCACCGAACAAATTGATTGCCGCAATCTCCGAAAATGTTACTCAGTGTTCCGTGGTGGATACCGGAAGCGTGCCGGAATCCAACCTGGCGATTCTGGACATCAGACCCCAGGATATGCTGGTGGCCAATACGATCGTTCGATTCAATGTCACTGTCGGAAACCTGGGCGACAAAACAGTTAACAATCTGCAAGTCAAATTTTACGAGGGCGAAAATTCGGCCCTGACTGAAACCATCGCCAGCCTGGGACCCGATCAGACGGAAGTCGTTACATTCCGTTACTTGTTCCAGCACGAAATGGATGACTACGAAGACATGGACTTGCAGGCACTGCTCACGTCCAACCGATTGAATTATCGAATTTCGGCCGAGTTGCTGGATGACGGAACGGTCGTTGATCACTTGAAGTCAGACAGCTCGCACTATTTCGCTGCCCGAGTGTTGCAGGGCATCCCGATTCTGGTGGTCGATGGCGAACCTTCACCTATCCCTGAACGCAGCGAAACCGTGTTCCTCAAGCAGATTGGTGTGGACGGAACGGGTTTGCTGGTCGATACGGTTACCGTCAGCGAACTGGAAGATATTTCGTTGTCCAAATACAAGGTAATTTTTCTCTGCAACATCGATGAGGCATCGGCTGATCGAGTCACCTCGCTGAAGCAATGGGTCTCCAACGGTGGCGGTCTGGTATTCATGCCGGGCGGCGTCTGTAACACCAACCGGTTTAACGAGTCCTTTTTTGAAGCTGGTCAGGGTTTGTCGCCGCTTAAGTTGATCGGTGAAAACGGTGACCCAACAATGGCTCGCTGGGTCAACTTTGAAGTCACCGACCCCAACCATTCGGCACTGCGTGTGGCGCAGGACCAGGACGTGGATCTGGGTAAAGTCGAAATTTTCAGTTGGTGGGACACCGGCGTAGCTCCGGAACAAATGGACAAAACGGTTTCGGTGATCTTGCGGCTCTCCAATGATACGAACTCGCCAGCCATGGCGGAAAAAACGTTTGGCAAAGGGCGTGTGGTCACCTTTTCTGTTCCGGCTGATGGTGACTGGACCATGTGGCCCGTTCATCCAACCTATGTTTGTGTGATGTGGGATCTGGTGAATTATCTGGCCGTGGGCGCTGGCGAAGTCAGTAGCGTGACGGTCGGCAACAGCGTTTCCTATCCGGTCGATTTGTCACTGTATGACCTGCAAGTCGGCATGACCGGACCCGAACAGGATAAGATCGAGACCAGCGCAGTGCCCTTGGACGAAACTGAAGAAAGCAAACAAAGCGTTATCTATCAGGCCAATTTTGATC
The DNA here is from genome assembly GCA_964583205.1 of uncultured Pirellulaceae bacterium. GTDB lineage: Bacteria > Planctomycetota > Planctomycetia > Pirellulales > Pirellulaceae > CALMEE01. The sequence goes on from CAZOXC010000123.1 coordinate 5,511, forward strand.
CTCTGGAGTCCAGTGGTTTCTATCAAATGAATTTGCGCAAAACCGATGGTGACGATGATCCAGTTTTGTTCTCGGCCAACGTAGATACATTCGAAAGCGATCTGAGTCGGGTCGACGTGACTTCCCTGGAGAGCGACTTCTTTGGCGAAGAGACGGCCCTGATTACAACAGGGGAACTGTCAGGAAAAGTGGACTCGAATTCCCGCAGCGGCATTTGGCCGAAAGTTTTAATCGGCTTGTTGATTGTTCTTTGTGCGGAGCAATTCCTGGGCTGGTTTTTTGGAAGAAAAAGGTAACACCGGGTACTCCAATGAATAAAACTTGGAAACTGATCATTGTCTTGTCGACCACTCTGGCGGTGCTTGCTGGAAATCCGTTTGGGGATCGTATTGAAGCTTGTCAGGCGTTTGCTCTGGCGTCTGCTGGTACTCAGGACGAAGACGAGGAAGAGGAAGACGGTGATTCGGGTGTGGGTCGCTACATGGGCGGCGCCATGCTGAAGACCGATCCGGAACTGGCGTCCCTGCTGAAAAAAGCGGACGAATATAAAAAGGACGGCAACTATCAAGTGGCTTCCAAGTACTGGCAAGCGGTACTTGAGCGCAGCGGCGACACACTTTATTCCGATGACGGCGAAACTTATTTCGCGATGACGGAAAAGGTCGAGTCCGTTCTGGCCGAACTTCCCGAAGACGGTTTGCGATCCTATCGAATCTCGGCAGATGCCAAGGCTCGAGAAATCATGGCGCAGGCCAAGGGTGAATTTGACGTCGAGACTCTGAGTAAAATTGTCAAAACCTATTTCATCAGCTCGCTGGGCGACGACGCTGCGTATCAACTGGCGGGCATTTTCCTGGACCAGTACGATTTCGTCGCGGCCACTCGGTTGTTGAGAAAAATTGTTGATCAATATCCTCAGCCCAGCGTGTCATTGAGTGATGTCTGGCTGAAACTGGCCGTGGCCTACACCTACCTGGGCGATTTGGAAATGGCTCAAACAGCTCTGGAAGAATCTGCCAAAGCCAGTGCTGCCGATTCCCAGACTCTGGAAGCAGTGCAAAACCTGGTTGATCAGGCACCTAAACTTGAAGACCGCACAGCTTCCGCTCGAGACTGGACCATGCGAATGGGAACCGCCCGCCGATTCGGCGTGATGTCGCCACTGCCTGAAGATTTCCTGCAGGGCGACTTGGTTTCCGACTGGCAATTCTTCATGCCACCCGAACAACTGTTCGACAATGATACCAGCAAAGGTCGAGTGTTTATCGGCGCCGATGCCTATTCGGAACTTGCCGAAAACAGCGTCAAGCAAAAAGAATCCAAGATGATCGAGTCCTGGCGGAGTTATGGCTGGCGACCCAGCGGACATTTGTTGTTTCAAGGAGACAACGTGGTGTTCAAAACGGGCGGCGACTTTGTCGTCTGGGATCGTAATCCCGGTGAGGAATATAAATGGCGACCATTATGGTTCAACTTCTATGTCGAAGATGAAGGCAGTCGTACTCTGCGTCAAATGATCACTGCTTATGGCGGCGGGACTCGCAAACGAAGTCAACCGAATGAACCCAGTCATATTTTGTACTTCTCCGATCAGATTCAGCACTCGTATTCGATCTACCGAAATTCTCTTTACAACATCGAAGGTGAAATTTACGAGCTTGGCACGACTCCCAGCGCAGCCAAAACCGCCAACGCGGGTTACCGCTGGGGCCAGATGCCCAGACGTAACCGAATCAATGCGTTGACTTCGTACGATATGGCAACCGGCAAGCTCAAGTGGCGGCAACCGCCACCCAAGGAGCTCAAGCAACCCGCAGAGAGCGACGAGACCAGCGATTCCGAAGAGGTGCTCGATCCCTTCGACAGCGTTGGCTTTATGTCGGCTCCCGTTGGAGTAGGTGACCTGGTGTTGGTGCCAGTTTCTCAAGCCGGCTCGATGTTTATGTACGCAATCAATGCTGAAACCGGCGAGCTGGCCTGGAAGTCTTATCTTTGCGATGAACCTTCCGGCGGCAGCCAGCCTTTCTCGCCCATGGAACTGACGGTCGACGGAAGCTCCGCCTACATC
>CAZOXC010000124.1:0-7524 GCA_964583205.1 uncultured Pirellulaceae bacterium
CACGAAGATTGTCCAGTCGATTCGTAATACGCTTGATCATCACGAGTTCATGGAGATAGAAGGTCCAACGTTGCATACGATCGCCGGTGGAGCGGCAGCTCGACCTTTCGAGACGTTTCACAATGCGCTGGGAATGGACTTGTTCATGCGAATCGCGCTTGAGCTGCACCTCAAGCGTCTGATGGTTGGCGGGCTGGAGCGAGTGTACGAACTTGGTCGCGTTTATCGAAATGAGGGTATCAGTACCAAGCACAATCCGGAATTTACGATGCTGGAGGTCTACCAGGCTTACGGTGACTACGAATCGATGATGGATTTGACCGAGGCGATTATTTCGGATGCTCGAGAAGCGATCGGATTGGAGGCCAAAGCAAATTGGGGCGAGTGCGAGCTCGATTTATCGACTCCTTTTGCTCGAAAACCGTACAACGAGTTGCTAGCTGAGCACACCGGCGTTGACCCAGCAGATAACGCTGCAGTAAAAAATTATGCTGTTTCACTTGGTCTTAGTGTGGATGGTAAGCATCCTGACGTCATTAAGAACGAAGTGTTTGAAGCAAAAGTGGAAGACAAGCTGGTTGGCCCTGTATTTGTGACCGACTATCCCGCAAGCATTTGTCCACTAACAAAGCGCAAAACCGATCAACCGGAAATCGCCGAGCGATTCGAGTTGTTTGTGAATGGCGTCGAGTTGGCCAACGCTTATACGGAATTGAACGATCCCGATTTACAAAAACAACTGTTTGAAACGCAGTTGGAGGGAATGCCGGCTGACGAGTCCATGGCCAAGATGGATCACGACTTTGTTCGTGCATTGCGGAATGGTATGCCTCCGGCAGGTGGACTGGGAATTGGAATCGATCGATTGGTCATGTTATTGACGAACTCTCTGTCGATTCGCGACGTAATTCTGTTTCCATTGATGCGACCTCAAGCTGACCTCGGCTAAGTCTGCAATTGATCAGAGCAGATTTTGGCTCCGGCAAAACAAACGATCAAGGAAGATCCATGTATAAGCTGCTCCTCTCCTGGCGCTACTTGAAAACTCGTTTTATCGCGCTGGCATCGATTGTCAGTGTGACTCTGGGTGTTGCCACATTGATTGTGGTGAACAGTGTGATGGCGGGTTTTATCCAGGAAATGCAGGTCCGCCTGCATGGAATTCTCTCCGATGTCGAAGTGGCCGCTCCAGGACTCGACATTATCCATCAACCGCAGTTTCACGTCGATGAAATCAATCGATTGCTGGGTGATCAAGTCGAACACATTACAACCGTGGTCCGAGTACCGGCATTGTTGCACTTTGAAGTGAATGGCTACCCCATGACTCAGCAGATCATGTTGCTGGGAATTGATGACGAGTCGTTTGGCAAGGTTACCGATTTTTATCCTTACCTGATGAACGCCAACCACAAATCCACGATGGATTTCAAGTTGCAGGAAGATGGCTATGACGAGTCGTTGGGTGAAGCGGGTTGGGGCCACCGGCGTAAAATTGCCGAGTATGAAGCCGCATACAGTCGCCAGCTACAACAAATCATTGAGAAGAATAAGCAGATCAGCCCGGTACAAGAACAACAGGCAAGTTTGCCACAGTTGCCGGATCATATTGATCAGGATGACAATCTGGAAAATTATCGCGATGAAGCCACAGCGGAAGCGGAAATTGCCATGCGAGATCCCTTTGATCAGCATTTGCCGGGTCCATCCGCCGACGAGATCTTCAATCCGGCCGTAGATCAGCATACGGGAATCGTACTGGGGATGGCGATTTCCAATCGCAAATTCCCTGATCCGGAAACCGGCGAGACTCGAGAAACCTACTTGATTCGACCCGGCGACGATGTGCATGTGACAATGCCGACCAGCGGCGCAAACATGAACGCTGTGCGGGAAAACTTTACTGTCGTGGATTTTTATAACTCGAAAATGCACGAGTATGACAGTTCGTTTGCATTCATGCCGATTTCGCGAATGCAGAAGTTGCGAGGCATGATCGATCCTTATTCGGGAGCTCGAGCGGTTTCGGCGATTCAGATCAAACTCAAACCGGGCTCGGATCTGTCAGAGGCTCGCGATATTTTGCGGAAGCGGTTTCCACCTTTTGAAACCAATCTGATGATTCAAACCTGGCAGGATACTCAGCGCCCTTTGTTGAGTGCCATCAATATGGAATTGACGATTTTGAATATCCTGTTGTTCCTGATTATTGCAGTCGCCGGATTCGGAATTCTGGCTACGTTTTTCATGATTGTGGTGGAGAAAACCAAGGACATCGGCATTTTGAAATCACTTGGTGCCCCAAGTCAGGGGGTGATGTCGATATTCCTGGGATACGGTTTGTCTCTGGGTACCGTGGGGACCGGAGTGGGAATCGTATTGGGCCTGCTGTTCGTGTACTTCATCAATGACATCGCTGAGGTCGTGTCGTATTTGTCGGGTCGTGAAGTATTTGATCCGACCATCTACTACTTTGCCGAGATTCCGACAATTGTCAGTCCGCTGATGGTGTTGGGAGTTGCGATTGGCGCATTGATAATCGCAGTGCTGGCCAGCGTGTTGCCGGCTTTGCGAGCGGCTCGGATGCATCCGGTGCAGGCGCTGCGTTACGAATAAGCGGCCAGACGAGAAAACAAACCGGAACCAAAACAACAATCGACAAGGAAGGTTTACCAGGCCATGGGAAATTCGGTCAAACAAATATCCGAGCCAGTATCCAACAATAAATCCCAGCGTCCCAATCTTCGATTGACGAAGAACGAGATTCTGTCGACGGTGAATTTGCACAAGTCGTATTATAAAGGCAAAATCGAAGTGCCCGTGTTGCGCGGAGTGGACTTGGCGATTGCCGAAGGTCAAATCACTTCGATTGTCGGGCAGAGTGGATCCGGCAAAAGTACCTTGTTGCACCTGCTGGGGACACTGGATGCGCCCGATACGGGAGAAATCTGGTTTCGTGAAAGTCGAGTTGATCAGTTGTCGCACCGCAAACGCGACCGTATGCGGAATCGGGATATCGGGATGATATTCCAGTTTTATCACTTGCTCCCCGAATTGACGACGTTGGAGAATATTCTTGTTCCGAGAATGATTGAAAACGGATTTTTCAGCTACTGGCGGCAGAAAAAACAGTATGTGGAAAGAGCCAAAAAATTGCTGGATCTGGTGGGCATGTCTCACCGACTGACACATCGCCCAAATCAGCTTTCTGGCGGTGAAATGCAGCGAACTGCGATCGCCCGAGCCCTGATTAGTGAACCGTCCCTGCTGTTGGCTGACGAGCCGACAGGGAATCTGGACAGGAAAAATGGCGATGGGATTATGGCCACTCTAGAGCGTCTCAATCGCGAAGAAGGAATCACCATTGTGATGGTGACGCACGACGATTCCGTGGCAAAACGCTCGGATACCATTGTCCGGCTGGTCGAGGGAAAAGTCCACGAAGTCGAGCCTGGCGAGCTGAGCCGGTAGCCCAATTCTGGCGAGTTGGGATTCGAAATCCGGTGGAAGCCGGGCCGTATTTGGCTAGAATACGGGTTCTTGTGATGGCGTTCTGCCAACAGCAAAAAACCATATCAACACCTGCGCGCCAATAGCACGCGCAGTTGATTCACAATTTGGGAATAAGACAATGACAGAGGCGGTAGTGGACATGGAAAAATTCCAACCTGAGGCAGTTGTATTTGATCAGTTTGCGGACGGGTACGGTCCTGAAAAAGTCGTTTATATTTACGAGCCTCGCTGTGGCTTGAAAGCAATCGTGGTGATTCACAACACCAGTGTGGGCCCGGCGATCGGTGGTGTGCGAATGACGCCCACCGTCAACAGCGAAGAAGTTTATCGGCTGGCGGCCGCGATGACCTGGAAAAACGCATTGGCCGGAATCCCGCATGGCGGAGGGAAATCGGGGATCATCGCCGATCCTCGAAGTATCACGCCTGAGAAAAAAGAGATTTTGATCCGCCAGTTTGCTCGTGGTATCGAGCTGTTGAATCAATACATTCCAGGTCCCGATATGGGCACCGATGAAACCTGTATGGCTTGGGTCCGCGACGAAATTCGTCGCTCAGTTGGCTTGTCGAGTGTGATCGGTGGTATTCCACTCGACCAAATTGGTGCTACCGGTTACGGGTTGGCCGTGTGCGGTGAAATTGCCCAAGAGTTTCGTGACGACATGGATTTAAAGGGTGCTCGAGTTTCCATGCAGGGATTCGGGAACGTCGGGCAGCACGCGGCTCGTTATCTGGCAGAGCGAGGAGCCATTCTGACAGTCGCCACTGACCTCGACGGAACCATTCACAATGATGATGGCATCGACGTTGATGAATTGATCAACGTGATGAATGAAACTGGCGGAGTCTCTGGCTACGCGAACGCTACCAAACTCGGTCGAGACGATTTCATTGATATCGAGTGTGATATTTTTGTGCCAGCAGCTCAGCCTGATGTGATCACTGAGCAAAATGCTGAACGAGTAAATTGCAAAGTGATTTTGCAGGGTGCCAATATTCCCTGCACTGCGGAAGCCGAGCGAATTCTTGGTGAGCGAGGGATTCTGAACGTTCCAGATTTCGTAGCCAACGCGGGTGGCGTGATTTGCGGGTCTGTCGAGTACCATGGTGGGACCAAGAGCCAGGCATTTACCGAGATCGCCGAGAAAATGCGCGAGAATACTCGGGCAGTTCTCAAGAAAGCAATCGACGACAAAGTGCTGCCCAGAGAATCAGCCATGATTCTGGCGAAAGAACGAGTTGAAGAGGCGATGAGTTACCGTCGAGCCAACTAGTATCATGTTTCGCGGTGATGCCTACACGGGTTCATCCCAATCTGAAAATTGAGCCGTGCAGGGACTCTGCCTTCCGGCATTTGGTTGCAATTGCCCGCGATGTGGGCAATTTCAGCCAATAGTCCAATACTGCCAGCATGCTGGATGGTTGACTTTAAGGATCAGGTAAAGATTGCCGCTTGCCGGCAGTTTTGAGCGTTGGTTTGCTGCATGAAGCCGGGCATTGATTCAACTGCGGCAATTTCCGCAAAATTGCTTCGACTGGCGTTTTCGGCACGAACCTTTCAATTGGTTTTTCCGTGAAATCTGATTTAATTCGGATCTTCGTTAAATTTTATCATTCCCCGATGGCGAAGAACACTTGTGAGAGAGGGCGCGCTCAATTCGCGTACTCGTACTAAATCACATCGAACACAGGTTCAGATTTCGGGGGGAATCAATGACCAGGTCCATTGCGACTCAGTCTCCTCAAGCAGTTTGCGAATTCAAATCGCGAAATTGCAAGAACAGACCGACAGGTAAGCATCCTGCCAGAATATTGCTTGCCGCAACAATCGCCGCGACTTTGTTTGCAGGCTTGACTGGCTGTCAAAGCAGCGGCTGTCACTCGGGGAACAATTTTTTGTTTACCGCTTTGGTTGAAGGACCGGTTTCGCAATGGCGAGACAAGGTATGGGCCAAACGGGCATTCAATCTGTCCTACCCGAATTGTCAAAACGAGTATCCGGCCGATTTTGAAGCTGGTTTTATTGCCGGCTATTGCGATGCCTGCGATGGTGGTAATGGAGTTCCTCCAGCGCTTCCACCAAAAGCATATTGGTCCGATCGCTATAAGACCGAACAGGGATCTGGAATGGCAGAAGCCTGGTTCGCTGGATATCCAGCGGGTGCCCAAGCTGCTGATCAAGATGGTTCTTCTCAGTTCCATGAGATTTCCATTTCCAATCAATGGGCGGAGACTCTGAATCAGAATCAAATGATCAATCAAGGGGCTGTGATCGGTAGCGGATTGGTTGGGGCAACAGAGCCTATCGACTATCCCACATCGATGCCTGCCGAAACAACATTCCAGGATAGCTACTCGGAATCACCCTGGCCGATGAATGTGCCGACGGTGCAACCGACCAACGACTATCCACCCATCCGAACTCCCACTGAAGTAGTTCCTCCGACTTATTCGCCGGCAGGAACTGGATGGTCGAGCCCGACTAATAGTGCATCACCAATGCCATTAGGTACATCGAGCTCCAGTTTTTACTATTCACAAGGTAATCAGTAGTCAACTGTTCATCCCAGCGTTTGGGGTGACCCATAGGAGTTTTCAACGTCATGAACGCAATTTTCAACCTCGATCCACGAATGAAGCAAGCCGGCCTGGGCATGCTGCTTGTGGTTTGCTGTATCGGAATGAGCGGTTGCACTGCCCTATTTGCTCCAATCGACTCGATCCCTGCTGGTCGTGTTCCGGTAGAGTTTCTGATGCCGCCACGCTCGTTGGACCAACCCATTGACCTGGCATTACTGGGACAGGCCAAGCCCGAATCCTACATTCTTGATGAAGCCGATATCCTCGGTGTGTTCATTGAGGGTGTTTTGGGTGGCCGAAATGAAGCGCCGCCAGTTCAAATGCCCGGACCAGACAGCGACTTGCCGCCTTCGATGGGTTTCCCTGTTCCGATTCGCGAAGATGGCACCGTTTCGTTGCCAATCCTGGACCGCTCTGTTCCAGTTCGTGGTCTGAGTGTCGCGCAAGCCGAGCAATTGATTAAGCAAACTTACTTTGACGAGAAAATTCTGGTTGGTAGCCCCAGAATCCTGGTAACCTTAATGCGAAAACGAACCTATAGAGTGTTCGTCGTGCGGCAGGACAACGGATTCAGTGGAGCTAATGCTCGACAAGGCAACAGACGTTCATTCCAGGCTGTAACCGACCGTTCGGATGAGAGTAGCCGTGGTGCTGTACTGCAGTTGCCAGCCTATGAGAACGATGTTATCAACGCGTTGACTCGTTCAGGCGGACTTCCGGGTGTAAATGCAAAATCGGATATCAAGATTTTGCGAGCCAGTCGAAACCGTGCAGAACGTCAACGACGACTTGAAAACAATTTTCAGCTCAATCAAGCTTCTCAATTCAACCAGATGGCAGCCACCGGGGAAAATGTAGTTACAATTCCGTTGCGACTACGACCGGGGCAGGTACCGCGATTCCGTGCTGAAGATGTGATCCTTAACGAGGGTGATATCGTCTACGTTGAATCTCGAGAATCAGAAGTGTACTACACTGGCGGATTGCTGGGGGGTGGCGAGTGGAACTTGCCGCGAGATTATGACCTCGATGTCCTGGCGGCTGCGTCACTGGCCGGTAATGCGGTTGGGCTTGACCAACAAGTCATCCAGGGTGGTCTGCAAGCATCTGCAGGATCGCGAGTGCCACCGACTCAACTTATCGTGTTGAGAAGATTGCCCAACAACCAGCAGATTGCTATCGAAGTAGACTTGAATGTTGCTTTGAACGACCCAGCTTCAAGGTTGTTGGTGGCTCCAGGTGATACACTCATTCTGCGACACACACCGCGAGAAGAAGTTATCAACTTTGCTCTGGGAACGTTCTTTACCTTCGGAATTAGAGAACTCTTCAGATAAGACTGACTGACAAACACAAAAAGCCGCCCAATTGGGCGGCTTTTTTTTGTTAAATGCTCTCGACCAGGTTCTTTCAAAACCAGCCGTTTCCTTGA
>CAZOXC010000125.1:0-7475 GCA_964583205.1 uncultured Pirellulaceae bacterium
TCGATACACACCATCAGGAAAACTTGATCGCAAAGCATTTCCGGCTCCGTCCACGGCGCGGCCCGAAGTGGGAACGGAATACGTGTTGCCCAAACTGGAGAATGAACAGCAGCTTGCTCAAATCTGGGCGGAAGTACTGCAGTTGGACCGAGTCGGAACGCGGGACAACTTTTTTGAACTCGGTGGAAACTCGATCCGCGCGGCCAAAGTCGTAGCTCGAACTCATTCGGAAACAGACTTGCGAATTTCTACCGCGGAACTGTTCGACAACCCAACCATTCAGGCCGTTATTGCTCTGGCCGATCAAAAACAGAAAATTCGCCAGGAACTGTCGAGTCAACAAACTGTGGCGCGGCCTGACTCGTGCCCCGCCGGTTTCGCGATTGTTGGAATGTCGGCAAAAATGCCAGGCGCAGCAGACTTGAACGAATTTTGGGACAACCTGGTCCAAGGCCGAGAGTCGATTCGCTTTTTCGAACCGCAGGAACTCGACAAAACACTTGATCCTCGCGACACCCAGGCTCCAAATTATGTGGCAGCTCGAGGGATGATTGATCAAGCCGATCACTTTGACGCGCGGTTCTTTAAAATGCCGCCCCGAAATGCTGAACTGATGGACCCCCAGCAGCGGATCATGCTGGAGCTGGCCTGGTCTGCACTGGAAGACGCCGGAATCGTTCCCGATCGAACCAACGAAACGATCGGAATCTGGGCTGGCACCTACTCCACCAGCTATTTCATCAAAAACGTTTTGACGCATCCCGAGCTGGTTCGTGAAACCGGCGAGTTCAATGTCGGTGTTTTTAATGAGAAAGATTATATCGCGACTCGTGTTGCTCACGCACTGAATTTGACTGGACCAGCGATCAATGTGAACACGGCCTGCTCGACGTCGCTTGTGGCGTTGATCGAAGCTTGTAAATCACTGGAGTCCGGACATTGCGACGTGGCGATCGCCGGCGGCGCCTCGGTGACGTTCCCACAACACAGCGGACACTTGCATCAAACCGGTAGTATCTTCTCACCCGATGGCCATTGTCGTCCTTTCGACGCAAAAGCGGGCGGAACCTTGTTCAGTGACGGTGCCGGACTGGTGGTTGTGAAACGGTTGGCGGACGCTATCGCTAACCAGGATCGAATTTATGCTGTCGTTCGCGGCTACGGAATCAACAACGATGGTGGTAACAAAGCGAGTTTCTCAGCGCCCAGCATTAAAGGCCAAACCAACGCCATCGCTATGGCTCAATCCATGGCCAATTTCGAGCCCGACTCCATCAGCTATATCGAAGCTCACGGAACCGCAACGCCAGTCGGCGACCCCATTGAAGTGAGTGCCCTGCAAAATGTGTTCGAGTCCAGTTCGGATCAAAAACAATTCTGCGGACTGGGAAGTGTGAAGTCCAATATCGGACACACAGTTGCTGCTGCCGGCGTTGCCGGTTTGATCAAAGTGGCCAAGTCTCTGCATCACGGACAGATCCCGGCCACACTGCACTATCAACAACCCAACCCACAGATCGACTTTGCCAACAGTCCGTTCTTTGTTTGCGATTCGTTACAGGATTGGAAACGCAACGAAACTCCCAGACGAGCCGGTGTCAGCTCGTTTGGTGTTGGCGGAACCAATGCTCATATCGTGTTGGAAGAAGCACCGCTTGTCGAACAAGCCAGCGACCTGGAGCCCGGTAATGAACTGCCTATTGCCGTTGTGCCTCTGTCCGGCAAATCCGAAGACGCCTTGCTGGCCAACGCGGACAATCTGGCAAACTTTCTTGCCTCCACAACCGGACCAGCACTGGAAACTCAATCGGTAGCAAAGACGCTACAAACGGGTCGCGATGCCTTCGCGCATCGAGCGGCAATCGTCGTAGACTCGCTCAATGCGGCGACGGAAATCCTGTCGGCTCGCAAAGCACCGCAATTCATGAAGGGTAAAGCCTCGGCTTCCTCGCGGGAAATTGTGTTCATGTTCCCCGGTCAAGGTGCTCAATACGTACGGATGGGACAGGACTTGTATGAACACTCGTCGGTGTTTCGCAAGCACCTGGATGAGTGCGCCGAATTGCTTGAACCGTTGCTGGGAAGAGACTTGAGAGAGGTCTTGTTTCCACCGGCCGGCGATGAAGAAGCTGCACAGGAAATTCTTAAGAACACCCAGTTCACGCAACCGGCTTTGTTTTCGCTGGGATATTCGCTTGCTAAAACCTGGCTGGCCTGGGGTTTGCAACCCGATGCTTTGATGGGCCATTCGATTGGCGAGTTTGCCGCGGCCTGCGTTGCCGGTGTATTCAAACTGGCAGACGGATTGAAAATCATTGCCGAGCGCGGTCGAGCCATGCAAGCCCTGCCTGGCGGCAGCATGATGAGTGTTCGCCTGCCTGGAATCGAAGTCGAACCGCTGTTGTTCGACGATCTGGCGATTGGATCATACAACGGTCCCAGTCTCTGTGTGGTTTCTGGTCCGGATGATCAGGTCGCTCGATTGCAACAGCAACTTGAATCCCAGGATGTCGCTTGCCGGCACCTGCACACCTCGCATGCATTCCATTCACCAATGATGGACGAGATCGTTGAGCCGTTTACCGAATTCGTTCGTCAATTCGAATTGTTGCCGCCACAGATTCCAATTCTGTCGACCGTGACTGGCGAATGGATGAACCACCAGCAAGCCACCGATCCGAAATACTGGGCCGATCACCTTCGAGCACCCGTACGTTTCTCGAACGCTGTCACGAAGATGTGGCACCAGGAACATGGCGACCCAACTCGGATTTTGATTGAACTGGGTCCTCGAAAAACACTGGCAACACTTGCCAAACAACACGCGACCGATCGCAAGAACCAGATTGCGATTCCCTCGCTCTCCGACAATGCCGAAAACCATGCTGAATGGCAGGCGCTATTGTCGGCCGTTGCTCAACTCTGGGTAGCGGGAGTCGAAATTGACTGGTCACTGTTATCGAGCAACGGTCAACCTAGGGCCAAACAACAAGCAGTCAGCTTGCCAACGTACGCCTTCCAAAGAAAGCGATACTTTATCGAACCCGCTCAACAGAATGCGCAATCCGAGCCAACTCAACCAACAATCACACAACCCACAGCCATTTCTCAACCTGTCGCCAGTAGCGAGCGGGTCTTGTCTTCACAACCGGAGCAATCCATGAGTCGTCTACCCACAATCGTTTACAGTATCCACGAAGTATTCGAAAACACTTCCGGCTTCGACTTGAGTGAGTTTGAAGGCGACACAACATTTTTCGAGATGGGCCTCGACTCGCTTGTGCTTACACAAACCGCGACGGCCTTGAAAAAAGAATTTGAAACCGAAATAACATTCCGACAACTGTTGGAAGATACTTCCACTGTCGATAGCCTGGCTGCCTGGCTGGACGACCAATTGCCCAGCGACAAATTCCAGAGCGAACCGGTCGCGGATTCACAACCGTCACCAACCAACGAAACACAACCCACGCCTGAAATTGTCGAAAACCCGGCGGCACCTGCAGCTCCGCTCGGCAGTCCAGCCAACCAGACGGTCGTCGCTCAACCCTTAACAACCAATTTACAAACGGCTCAGCAGCAATCATTGACGGGCGGTAACTCGGTCGAACACATCGTTCAAACTCAACTTCAACTGATGCAGGCTCAGATCGCATTGCTGTCGAACCAGCCGTTGCCTGCCGACTCACAACCAATCGTAGCGCCTGCAACCGAACCTCAAGCAACTGCCCCAAAACCTACTTGTGGTGATTTGCCTGTTGCTGAAAACAAGGAATGTGGCGATTTTGAAAATTCACAATCGCAGGAAGACGAAAGCGGTTCTGCAAAGAAGGCCAAGCGGTTTGCTACGGTCAAGCTCAATGAAGGCCCATTGGACTTGCAACAACAGGCAGCACTGCAACAGATCGTCAAGATGAACTGTGCCATGATGCCGAACAGCAAAGCCTACGCGCAGGAACATCGTCGCTACATGGCTGACCCGCGGACAGTTTCAGGTTTTCGGCCCGACATGAAAGAGATGACCCATCCGATTGTGGTTGAGCGATCCCAGGGCGTTCAGTTGTGGGACATCGATGGAAACGAATACATCGATTTCACTTGTGGATTCGGTTCCAACTTTCTGGGACACACACACGAGTTGACGGTCAAGGCCATCATCGACCAGGTTCAAAAAGACTACGCAATCGGTCCACAATCGCCGTTGGCAGGAGAAGTCGCCCGATTGTTTTGCGAGATCACCGGGAACGAACGGATGGCTTTTTCCAACACTGGTTCCGAGGCCGTTCTGGGTTGCACAAGACTTGCCCGAAATTACACCGGACGCGACTTGATCGTGATGTTCAATGACGATTACCACGGAATTCTGGATGAAGTCATTGCTCGAGGAAGCAAGAAACTCAAGAGTTTTCCGGCAGCAACCGGCATTCCCAAAGATCATGTGGGCAACACACTGATCCTGGACTATGGCTCAGATGAGTCGCTGCAAATCATCCGGGACAACCTGGATCAACTTGCGGCTGTGTTGGTCGAACCTGTGCAAAGCCGCAGACCTGAACTACAGCCTGGAGAATTTCTAAAAGAGTTGTCGCGGATCACCGAGAACGAACCCACTGCGTTGATTTTCGATGAAGTGATTTCGGGACTGAGAATCGGGCTGGGAGGCGCTCAGGAATACTTTGGAGTGCAAGCGGACTTGGCATCCTATGGAAAAATTGTTGGCGGTGGCATGCCGATCGGTGTGGTCGCCGGTAAAGCCAAATACATGGATGGCCTGGACGGTGGCTTCTGGCAATACGGTGACGAGAGTCGCCCTGAAGCCGGCATGACCTATTTCGCCGGCACCTTCGTTCGGCACCCGCTGACCCTGGCAGCTTCCCGAGCCATCATGCAGCATTTGCGTGAAGGAGGCCAATCGCTGTATGACAACGTCAACCAGTTGTCCGATTATCTGGCCGAGCGGTTGAATCAGGTTTTCGAATCGTTGGACGCGCCGATGTTTCTGGCCAACTTTGGTTCGTTGTTCAAAATTCAGTTCCATCAGGAACTTGTTTACAGCGAAGTCTTTTTTGCAGGCTTGCGAAGGCGTGGAATGCACATCTGGGATCATCGCCCTTGCCTGCTGACCCTGGCCCATCATCGAGAACACATTGAAGAACTGGCTCGCGCCGTTCATGACACAATTGTCGAATGCCAACGGCACGGCTTTATGCCGGGCGAGGGCTACAAAACTTCGACCCATCAATTCGATCCCGCGCGGCCGCCTCAAAAGAATGCCCAGGTCGGTAAGGATCCGCAAGGCAACCCCGGCTGGTTCGTTCCCGATGCGGGCAATCCGGGACAGTTTATTCAAGTGGGTCAATTCAATTAGGCATGACCACAGAATTATCGCAATTCGATTGTGGTAACGACTTTCAAAAATACATTTTAACACTCGAACCAACTCGAGAACCTTTACGATGAACCTGGAGACTCCATTGTCTACTTACAATTTGACAAACTGGTCCAATGGCACTCCCATTGTCATTCCCAATACCAGCCAGGAAGCGCCGAAGTCAATTCCTGACTCGGCAGTCGTAGACCGATTTCCCGTATCGGAAGCTCAACTTGAGATTTGGCTGGCCAGCCAGCAAAGCCCGCAGGCCAATTGTGCCTACAACGAAATCAGCTCATTGCATTTTCAAGGCGATCTTGATCTGGGCGCACTGTCCAGAGCCTTGCAAAAAACCATCCAGCGACACGCATCGCTGCGAAGTGTATTCAGCTCGGACGGTCAATTCTGCCTGATCCTGGAATCGAGCCAACCTCAACTGAACTTTGTCGACTGGACTTCAGCCGACAATTGCGATCATTCCAAACGATCGACACTGGTCGTCGAACAGGAAGCCGACACACCATTCGATCTGGTCAACGGTCCGTTGATTCGTTTTGTGCTGCAAAAACATTCACCAACTCAACATCAACTGACGCTGACCGCACATCACGTTGTGCTGGATGGCTGGTCATTGGCCGTGCTGTGCAATGATCTGGGGCATTTTTACGATGTCGAACTTGGGCAGGAACGAAAACCGTTGCCGATGGCCAATGATTACAAAGCGTACTCGGCCGACATGAGTGCCTATTTGAAATCCGCTGCCGGTGCAACAGATGAACAGTACTGGGTCGATCAATTCAAAGACCACATCCCTGTTCTGGATCTTCCGACTGACTTGAAACGTTCTCGACTGCGGACATACCAGGGCGGCCGTTACGATCACCAATTCCCGCCAAAACTGATCGAACGAGTCCGCCGCGCCGGTGCAAAACAGGGCTGCAGTCTTTTCAATACGATGCTGGCTGCTTTCTCAGCCTACATTTATCGCCTGACTCGCAATGATGATTTTTGCATTGGCATTCCAACAGCCGGTCAAGCAGCTATCGACATGCCCGAGTTAATCGGACATTGCGTCAACACCATGCCGCTGCGAATGAGCGTCTCTGGCAAACAACCGTTCACAGAGTACCTGAAACAATCACGGACAGAGTTGCTGAATGGTTTCGAACATCAGCGCTATGCGTATGGCACATTGCTGCGGAAGCTTGCTCCGCCCCGTGATCCCGGCCGGCCGCCCATGTTGAATGTGTCTTTCAATCTTGACCCCATGATCGACACGTCAGAGATTGGCTTTCACGGGCTGGATGTTCAGGTCGCAATTGAGCCTCGCAATTTTGAAAACTTTGACTGGTTCGTGAACGGCGTGATCCTTGCTGACAAGTCGATCGAGATGCAGGTCCAGTACAACGCCGACTTGTTTACAGACGAATGTCTCAAATTCTATTTCGATGGGTTTGAAGCGTTTCTTTCTCAATTGGCAGATCGACCTGAAGCACCAATCGACTCTCACCACACGATGACGCTTGAACAACGCCAGCAAGTCATCGTGGACTGGAACAAAACCGAGCTGGAATACCCACTGCACTCTACACTGCATGCCGAGTTCAGTCGTCAAGCCAGCCAAACACCCGATCAAATCGCAGTCCGCTTCGGCCAACAGTCGTTGACCTATTCCGAAGTAGAATCACGCTCCAATCAGATCGCACGATTTTTGTCGAAACAAGGCGTACAGCCTGGCGACCTGGTCGGCATCTGTGTCGAGCGAAGTGAAAACATGTTGGTGACTTTGTTTGGTATTTTGAAGTCCGGCGCCGGCTACGTACCGCTGGATCCAGCCTACCCGGCAGACCGGCTCCGCTATATGTGCGACCATTCGGGCCTGAAGCTGGTAGTGACCCAATCCGATTTGCTGCAGCAAGTCGCTGAATTTGGTAAACCAACATTGGCACTCGACCAACATTCAAGTGCCATCTCTGCACTGGACAGCAGTCAACCGAATTTGGAGTCGGCGCCACAGGATACCTGCTACGTCATATACACTTCCGGGTCCACCGGGAAACCGAAAGGCGTGCAAGTTCCTCACGGGACGGTTGTCAATTTTCTG
>CAZOXC010000126.1:0-7464 GCA_964583205.1 uncultured Pirellulaceae bacterium
CCACAAAATCGTTTTCGGTGGCAACGAACTTGTCAGGATCAGCGGAAACATCGTCCAGGCGGGCAAACCACTCGGAAGTGAAAAGGTATCCCATCGACAACACGACGGCGCGCCGGCAATTTAAGCGTTCCAGGACCTTTTCAGGTTCGCAATAAAATTCCTGATCTTGAGAAAACGGCACACCCAACTCGCCCCATTTTGAAAACAGTTGCGGGCTGAGAATATGCACATGGTGATCCAGCTCGATTGGATAAGATTCGTTTGAAGGGATAGACTGCTCAGATTCAGAATCGGATTCCTGGCAGAGGCAGCTCGACAGGTTAATTGACAAACAAACCAACACAGCCAGCGCAATTGGTGAAAGCCTCATGTTTGTTCCTTGACCAAAACAGATTGACCTCAGTTACGTCTGCAATCCATGGTTACCGTTGACCCATCGACCATGGCCGACAATAGTGTTGATTGGGAATTCCCGCTCAAAAGCTTATGATAAAGATTTCTGATCTCAAATTCGAATACCCTCGCTCCAACTTTTCGTTGGCGATTCCTCAGATGACGATCGCTCGCGGCGAGAAGATTGCCTTCGTGGGGCCCAGTGGCAGTGGCAAAACCACCTTGCTCAACTTGATGGCCGGGATTCTTGCTGCGGATTCAGGCCAGGTGCAGATTGGCGACTTCAACATGAGCGCTGCCAGAGAGACGGCTCGACGAAATTATCGGATTGCCAATATCGGGATGGTGTTTCAGCGATTCGAGTTGATCGAATATCTCACAGTTCGCGAAAATATTTTTCTGCCATACTTGATCAACTCGTCGCTTGAAAAATCCGGCAATGTGAATCAAACCATCGATCGAATTGCCGATCGAATGCAGCTTGCTGACAAACTGGGCCGGCGTCCCGAGCGACTTTCACAAGGCGAACAACAGCGAGTCGCCATTGGTCGAGCGATCCTTTCCAACCCCTCGCTGGTCCTGGCGGATGAACCGACGGGTAGCCTGGACCCGGAAAACAAACAACGCATCATCGATTTGTTGTTCGAGCAATGTTCCGAAAATGAATCGACACTGGTCGTGGTTACCCATGACACCGGTATCCTGAATGGCTT
The DNA here is from genome assembly GCA_964583205.1 of uncultured Pirellulaceae bacterium. Classification (GTDB taxonomy): domain Bacteria; phylum Planctomycetota; class Planctomycetia; order Pirellulales; family Pirellulaceae; genus CALMEE01. The sequence goes on from CAZOXC010000126.1 coordinate 1,107, forward strand.
TGATCAAGTCATTGACTTCGCCGACTACCGCCATGCGAAAAGTACGACTTCGGCGGGAGTGGCTGAATGAGATCTTTGCAACTGGCATGGAAGTACATCAAATTCCATCGGGGGAAAACGTTAACGTTGATCGCCTGTATTACGTTGACGTTGTTCCTGCCAATTGCGCTGACGATCCTGATTTCGCAATTCAATCAAGAGATGGTTGCTCGAGCCAGATCGACTCCCTTTGTGGTTGGCGCCAAGGGCAGCAAGCTGGATTTGATTTTCCACGCGTTGTATTTCAATACCGAACAGCAAACATTAACGACCTATGGGCAGGTTGCCGAGATTGAAGGCGATGGCCTGGCAACTGCCTATCCGATTCACGCCGGCTTTACATTGCGGCAGGTTCCGATTGTCGGCACGTCGCTGGACTATTTCGACTTTCGTCGACTTCGTGTTGGTGAAGGCGAGATGATTGCTCGAGTCGGCGATTGTGTGTTGGGGCATAACGTTGCCCGGAAGCTTGAATTGAAAATTGGCGATCGGCCGATGTCAGATTCGGAGAATGTTCTGGACATTGCCGGAGCTTATCCGCTGCGTCTGACGGTGGTCGGGATTTTCGAAAAGACGAACAGCGCTGATGACGAAGCGATATTTGTGGATTTGAAAACGGCCTGGGTGCTGGAAGGTAAAGGGCACGGGCATCAGGACATTGCCGAGGTGGCCGAAGAGAACTTGCTGAGTTCAGAAGGCAATAACAAAATTGCAAGCGCTGCAGTGCAACCTTACCTGGAAGATGATGATGAAAATGTTACCGATTTCCATTTTCATGGCGATCGCAACGAGTTCCCGATCTCAGCCATCATTGTGCGGCCCAAAGATGAAATGTCGGCCACGTTTTTGCTTGACCGACTGGGGGCCGAGGAATCGGCCGTGCAGATGGTCCAACCGCTGGATGAAGTTGGCAAGTTAATGGCGCTGGTGTTCAAAATCCAAAAGTTCTTCAATGCCAACGCAGTGTTGTTGGGCGCATCCACTTTGTTGTTTTTAGGTTTGGTGATTTTTCTTTCCTTGCGACTGCGAAAGAACGAGATGGAGACCATGTTTAAACTTGGGTGTAGCCGAGGCACAATCGCCTGGATGCAGATTTCCGAGTTGGCTTTGATCTTCCTGTTCTCGATGGTTATTCTGGCGTTCTTAAGTTGGCTGGTTTATTACTTTGCACCGGAACTGGTGAAATGGCTGCTGGAAATTCAATGATGAGTCATTCGATTCTTCGACTATCGATCGCCAGAAGCCTGGTCCTGGTGCTGGTCCTGGCATTGTTGGGTTGCCGGCCTGACGACAATCGCGGCGGCGGATTGGTTGATCGAGGCAGTGAGGCTCCACAGGTTTATGCAGTGTGTTATGCACTCCAATTTCTGACTCAGGAGATCGTGGGCGATTTTTGCGAGGTCGAAATGCCGAACTTCGCTGGCCAGTCGCCGGACAAGTTTCGTCTTTCGGCTGATCGAGTCCGGGCACTCCAGAAGTATGACTTGATCGTGACCAATGGCGGTGGCGCTCAAGTCGCCGGCTGGTTGAACGAGGTTTCGCTGCCGAACTCGATCATCATGGAAGCCAGCGAAGGTGTGCACTTGAGCGACTTCATTGTGACCGAAGACGCGCCCTCGCATTCGCATGGTCCGGAAGGCGAGCATTCGCACAATGTCGTTGTGGCAACCACCTGGTTGGACCCCAAAGTGGCAATGGATCAGGCCGAAATAATCCTCAATCGTCTGCAGAAAGTGTTTCCTGAACAGAGCGATCCATTTCAAAAAAACTATCAGCAGTTGAGGCAGAAACTCTCGGAGTTGCAGGAGTTTTGCGAGCAACTGGAAGGGATGCCCGATCAAGTTCTCTCGGCCGAGCCTTCGTTTAAATATCTTTTGCGCCGAATCAACGTGAATGACCAGCATTTTTTCTGGACGCAGGAGAAAGGCGGCATCGACAACGATTTGTGGCAGGAGTTTGACGAGAAACGCGGTGCAGCCAAATTGATGTTGTGGCCTACCACGCCGGCGGCGGAGATCGTCGCAGAGCTTGAAAAACGCGATATCGCCGTGGAGGAACTTGAGTTGCTGATCGAAAAACCTGCCACCGGCGACTATGTTGATGGCTTGCGAGCCAATTTGAAAAAATTGTCCCGGCAGCGATAAAAAATCAACTGCAGGAAATCGCCCGCCCAAGTTGTGACTTTCTAACCGAGGAGCTATTGAATGAATCAGCCAGCGAATGCGAAGCCGGAAGTATTGCAGATCGTGCAGCGACTGGTGGAAGGCAATGAGTTGAGCGAAGCCGATTCGCAAACGTTTTTTCAATCAGTGGTGGCGGGCGAGGTTGATGAAATATTGCTTGCGGCTGCATTGTCAGCGTTTAAAGTGCGAACGCAAACTGCCAGCGAACTGGCGGGAGCCGCCAAGGCACTTCTGGAGTCAGCCACAGTTTATCCGCGACCGGATTACCCGTTTATCGATGTGGTGGGAACCGGTGGTGATGGATTCAACACGATCAACTTGTCGACGATCGCCGCGATCACAGCGGCGGCTTGTGGTTGCAAAGTGATCAAGCATGGCAATCGATCCATTTCCAGCGTCTCGGGCTCATTTGATTTTCTGGAAAAGTTGAGTGTGAATTTCAATATCACACCTGACGAGTCGCAAGCTCAAGTCGATCAGCATGGTCTATGTTTTTTGTTCGCTCCGAATTATCACTCGGGCGTGCGGCATGCGACGAACGTCCGTAAAACGCTCAAGGTGCGAACGATATTCAACTTGCTGGGCCCCTTGGTGAATCCGGCTCGGCCTCCACACATGTTGCTAGGCGTCGCCGATCCGGACTTGTTGAATCCGATGGCAACGGTGCTAAGCCGCTTGGGATGTGAACATGCATTTGTTGTGCATGGCAGCGGACTGGATGAAGTCGCTATTCATGGGCCAACCAGTGTGGTCGAGGTAAAAGGTGAGTCACTCAATGAATTTGAACTGAGTCCAGAGAGCTTTGGTGCTGAATCGCATCAGCTGGATGACTTGATCTGCCACGATGCCGAAAAGAGCCATGCTCGATCCCAAGCTGCCTTGGAAGGACAAGGTAACCCGGCCGAAAACGCTGCCGTTTGTGTAAATGTTGCGTTGATGATGAGTTTGTTTGGCAACGACGATCTGAAAAACAACTACTCACTTGCGATGGACTGTTTGTTAAAGGGGCAACCAATACAACTGGTTAGTTCAATGGTCGAGAACCAACCATCGACTAATGAGTGACTTCAGTGTGCCCAATGCAAGTGCGCCTGGTGCATGTGCGATTGGAGTAAGTGCAACTACTTTTTGGGAAGGTTGAAGGGAATCTATGGCAGGACTTTTGTTCGGAATCGGCGGGGCATTGATTGTCGTGTTTTTTGTGTTTGTTGGATGCTATTACCCGCTGAAAAATGCTGGTTCGCAGGAAGAACGCAATTTTCTATGGAAGATGATCGGCGTAACAAGTTTATTTGTGATGTTGCCGCTAATTCTCCAGTTCTGTCTCAACTGGTTCGTGCCGATGCCATACGAATTGATTGGTACGATATTGATGTGGGTAGCCTATGTTGCGTTGTTGATTCCGCTGATGAACTATATCAATCGACGGACTGCCGAACTAAAATCAAAACACGAAACTAAATAACTTTTGGTAATACAGAACCTAAAAAGGAACTTGAATGATGCGTAAGAACTTATTGCGATTTTGCATGGCGAGCGTCATGTCAATAAGTGTGTTTGGTTTTAGCTATTCTGTTGTCGGGCAATCAGCTACGACCGAGCAAGAAGAGCAGAAGTCTGGAACCGACGAAGCTGCTCAGGAGGAAAGGCGGCAGCAGATGGTCCGGGAGGCCTACCGGAAATTCGAAAAAGGAATTCAATCGGATGACGAAGAAGAACGAGTCAAAGCCATCGAAGAGATGCTGCCGAAAAAAGAGCATTTAGAAAAGTTGTTTGGTAAAGAAGACGCGGAAGTTCTTTGGAAAGCGTTTCAGCCGACGTTTAAGCAGATGAAAGAAAACACGGAGAGCTTTAGCGAACAGTTTATGGAAGTGGCTATCGAGGTGGATGTGGATGATATTCGATTGTCCGGAGAGGGAATGTACACAAGCCTGTTGGAAGTGATTCCTAAAGAAGTCTACGCATACGAAATTGTCGTTACCTATATAGAGGGAGGAGCCGGGGCAGGAACGTATTTTGTGATTGGTGAAGAAGTGTGTTTCATTCAAGGTGCCGATGCGATTCCAGATTACCTTAAATCCCTGGACAAGGATTAAGCCGCAGAAAACGAAGACGGAAAAAACGAAGACGGAAAAGACGATTGGTTTCGAAAAGCAACTAAGCCAGTCAGGATGAAATGAAACAGGCCGAGCAACGAATTGCTCGGCCTGTTGGTTTTTATACACAAGTTTATAACTGCGCGTTCCTGTCGAAACGTCTACCAATCAAAGGGATCGACGTCTTCTCCACCGGCAATAGTAAACAATTGCTTAAGGACGGTTTCGTCAATGAATTGAGAGATGTTGTGAACGCTTCCGTCAGCAAACGCGAAATTATTTCCGGCGGGAGCGACTCCTCTGAGCATGACGAACAATTCGTCTTCAGTTGTGTCAAAATCTTGCGGGCTGGACCAGACGACGGTGGTATCCTCGTTAACTTCGACCAGCATAATCGTATTGGACGTTCCGTCTGTGATTCCGCCAAAGCCAACTCCGCTGGGCGATTCGTCGCCGAATTCACCTTCGTCGGGCGCATTGAACAGTGCACCTTCGCCTGATGCGGCCAGGTAGGAAGTTTTTCCTTCCTCGGCAGATACCTGCGGATTCTCATACAATTCCGGCATCCGTTCAACTAATGCAAGGTTATGTTCGCTGTCCCAGGGTTCGTCGTGGTTGAACTCGTCATAAAGTGCTTGCTGCTCCAAATAAGGAAGAATCAGAACTCGCCAACTCAACAAAGGATTCCCATCCTCGTCTGTCGAATACTGTGGTGGGAACGAGCCATGGGCAGCCGCGTAATTGTGCATAGCCAGGGCCAGTTGACGGACTCGATTAGCTGAATCGGTTCTTCGGGCAGCCGCGCGAACCTGTTGAACTGCCGGCAGCAGCATGGCAACGCCAACGCCTGTCAAAGTGCCGGGAGAACCTCCGGGCAAGGTTTGTTGTTGGATAAACTCAAATCCTTTGGGGGTTCGATAAACTCCGGCTACATTCGGTACGACTCCATTGATCAGGACTTCGGCCGATGGGATGTCTTGCACCGTCAAATCGGTGCCCGGAACAGGTTCGTCATCAGGCAGGAATCCGCGCAAGCTACTGACGGCCAATTCAATGATTTTGGCCAGGTCCAGTTGCATGACGCCAATCGGTCCCTCGGAACCCTCCGGCATCTGTTCGAAAACTCGTTTCAAGGGTTCCTGTGATGCGATGTTTTTTTCCATTTCGCTGCTGTCGCGTCGAACATGGCTACTGACTCCACTGCGGCTCAGTGAAAACACCAATTCACCCCCGTCGACGGCCCAACTGGGTTCCAGTGAAAACGGCATCATCATCGAACCATCCATGGAGAGCGAGTAGATCGTTTTGCCGCGTCTTTCTTGTTTACGGAACTCAAGACCTTCTTCCTCGGCCAGTTTTTCAGCGAATTCGGTCAGTTTGTTAAACGCACCCTGGAACACCATTTCGTTCTTGATTTTCACACTGGCGACCCATCCGCTGGTCGGGTTCAGCAAGTTCAGCGAGCCGTATAAAGTGACCAGATCGTCTACGGAATCAACGATCTCAGACTTTAAATCAACGCTGGTCATCGCTTCGAATTCGGAGATCTGCGATTCAAGGTTATCTCGTTCGCCAACCTGGTCGGCGACTTCGAAGATGTAGTCGTAAATTTTTTCGGTCGACAAACGGTGAGCGAACATCAGCATGGCGTCATCGTCGACTCGGCCAATATCGGTTGGTTTAATCGGATCGCCATCTACGAATTTGAAGATTCCGGTGGCCTCTCCGTCTTTGAGATCAAGAGCAGTGCGGGAAACGAAGCCGGTGTCGTTCAAACCAGTGACCCAGCCGATAGCTTCCAGGTTTTTGAAACCGCTTTTTTCAAGCAGCATCTGGAATTCCGGTTCCGGGATTTGCCCAAACATGGGCATGATTTTTTTGCCGTTAACGTATGTAACCGTGGAGATTCGATCGATTGACAAGCGGCCTCGGATTTCAGTCAGCCATTCGGGAGAGGGAGTTTTCACATTGGCCAGCAACTGTTCCATGGAAGATTCAGACGTTGCTCCATACAGGTAATCATCGAGGATGCCCCAGACA
>CAZOXC010000127.1:0-7463 GCA_964583205.1 uncultured Pirellulaceae bacterium
GCATACTACCTCTTAAGCTGTATTAAACTAATTGAAAAAATTGAATACCGAACCGAGTCGGCAGTCGAAACTTAGACGCATCGGAGCGTCAAAAATTCCCGGTTTTTTCGGAAAAACCACGGTAATATCATAGCTCAGAGCTAGGTCGCGTCCAGACCATTCAACCCATTGATGACTGCTTGCACAAGGAACCCAGTGGGCTCGATTCCTACCGAAATCCTCAACAAACCCTCGGTAATTCCCTGCTTTTTGCAAGCCGCTTCACTTAACCCGCGGTGGCTGGTGGAAAGTGGGTGGCTGAGCGTAGTCGACAGGTCGCCAAGAGAGGGACAAAAGCGCAATCCAGATTCAACGACAAACCGGTCCACAGCCGCTCGCCCATCCGGCAATTCGAAACTCAACATATATCCGAACCGAGTATCTTCGTTGGAACCGGGCAGCGAATTTTTCACGAACTGCTGCCGACTCAAGCGATGCAAATTGCCACTGGCTGATGAGGCGGATTCCAATCCCGGGTAGTGAACTCGAGCGACTTGTGGATGCCGTTCCAGCTCGCGAGCAATCTCCATAGTGGAATGGCAAGCCTGAGCCACTCGCAATTCCATAGTCCCGATACCTCGATCGGCCAACCAGCAATCAAAGGGAGCCGCTACCATTCCCCAGGTCCGCAGTGAATCGTCCACTCGTGCACCTAGTTTGGCATCAGCAACTCGCTCTCGACCGCACAACAGGCCCATCAGTACATCGCTGTGCCCGTTCATGATTTTCGTCATACTCTCCATGACCAAATCCGCGCCCAGTTCCAGAGGCTGGCAAACCGAGGGCGAAGCAAAGGTATTGTCCACCAGCAACAGAGCACCATTCCGATGACATTGCTCGGCGAGTGTTGGCAAGTCCGTCACCACCATCAATGGGTTAGAGATCGTTTCCACCACCACCAACTTTGTGCGGTCATCAAATTTGTCCGACAATTGATCGAGATCGGTTGGATCGAAAATGTCCGATTCAATGCCCAATCGGGCGGCGTGTTGCGAAAACAAAGTGGTCGTTTTGCCGTACAATTGCTCACTGTTCAGGACTCGATCCCCGGTGCGAAGCGTGGCAAGCAATGCCAGCGACAGCGCCGCCATGCCACTGGACGTCAGCGATGCAAAATCGGCTTGGTGCAGCATCCTACACCGCTCGCCCAAAACATGCTGATTGGCGTGGGCATCCCGGCGGTAAGCAAACCCCTCGATCTCGCCACCCAGCACACCATCTGCCACCTGAGCATCGGGGCAAAAATGGACGCTGGACAGATAAATAGGATGTCTGGCCGGTGTCGTGGGGCCGACTGGGATCTCAATATGGTCGGTATGGATGGACTTTTCGGACGACATAGTTCAATTTGCCTTTTGATATATCGCATATCCTAGCCAGTTTTGGCTTGTTCGAATAATGCTGGTTGCGGTAAAATGCGTGATTCTAAATCATTCAATTCCAGGAGACTTACTACAAGTGGGAACCAAAAAAACAGGTAAAGGCAGGCGCAAGATTGGTCGTAAAAAGCGCCGGATGCGAGCAAAAATTCGCCATCGCAAGAAATAATTATCTCTTTCCGCCCTGGGCTGTTATCGCCCTCAGGTTTCTGGATCGATCCACCAACGCTAACTACTCGAACAGAGAGTTTGAGTTTAATTAAGGCGGCGCTGGTTCGCCCAATTTTGTTCAATACTTGTGTTGGGCGGTGAACTGTAGCTGCGCCCAGGGAACTGCGTTTGATGAACTACGCCTGAAGCTCAGTTCGATTAACGACGCGTTGTGAATTACCGCGGACTCGATCAAGCAGTTTTCAACATCGCTGGCTGATTGCAATGAGTTCGTCGAGCTTTTTCTGTAATTTGCAAAGCCAACTCGCGCTCGTCCAGCAACTGTCTCAAGCAACGAGCCAACTGGTTGCGCGTCGGACTGGAATACATCAAACAGTCTTCCCGATGCGAGAAACGATGGCGATTCGCAAACGTATCTGGTAGCGCCAACGGGATCTTCCGCTGAATTGCAAACTCAAGAGCCGGCGAGTACGGAATCAATCCGGAAGCTTCACTGTAAACATCGCTGGCAGCAATGATCTCGGGCGCATGCTGATCCCAGCCAACAAAATAAACTTGATCAGCAACCTCCGTCGAACGAAGAAACGATCGCAGCGTCGTTAACTGAGGGCCTTCGCCAATCACAATCAACGACACATCATCGCGAATGCACTTGAGCAAGTCGCATGCCCAGATCAAGTTTTTCAAGTTCGCAGATGGCTGCAGCGGCGCAACGGTCGAAATCAACTTGCCTGCAGGAAGCTGCAAGTCCTGCTGGTTGTCAAGTTGATAGCTGACGGAGTAGCGGTTTTTAGTCACACGAATTCGTTCAGGTTTAATACCTTCCCGAATCAGGTGCTGCTCCAAATATTCACTGTTCACTTGAATCGTTACGTGTCGGGGCAAGCGATTGAACAGCCAACACGATGGCCGACTGAGCTGACCGGGATGCTTGACCAGATTAATCTGGATCGGCGTTGTTCTGGCAGCTTGAAAGATGACTGGTAACCAGCAGGCCAGTTTTTCGCTGAACAAACTGATGGTGGCTGGCCGAAACTGCTTGATCGAGCGACGCAACATTTGCTGCGCGTTCCAGTCCATCCTTGCCGGACAAGCATCCAACCACTCGACATTCTGGATCGAGTGTACAGCGCTGGATCCAGCCGTCGATTCTTTTCCATACAACACGACCAGCCTGGATTCAGCCAGAGACTTTACGGCCTGTTGAGCACAGCCAATGGCCCGGGCGAAGGGCGACAAAGGCGCAATGCGATCGGCGATGACGAGAGTCCGTTCCATGGACGTGATCCTGTTAGTTGGCGATCAAATCAAGATACTTCTGAGCACAGGCTCCCATGTTATTAAATTCTGCGACTTGATGCCGCGCCGATTTTACCGGTCCACTCAAATCCGTTTGACCCTTAAAAACACGGACCAATTGCTCGATTGCATTGTCCATACTGTCGGGCACACAAGAAACATGCTGGCTGGAACAGTCATTCGAATCAACGGCCAAAACCGGAAGCCCATGAGAATGTGCTTGCAAAGTCAGCGGAGAAAAAGCCTGACTGGGATCCGAAAGCAACAAGGTATCGGCCGAACTGAAAATATCACCCAACTCATCGAATACGCCACCCAGCACAACCTGATGCTCGATATCCAAGTCAATAATCATCTCCCAAAGTTGGTGAATGTACTGACCTTCGCCAATAATCCACAGCATGGAATCGCGGAAGTCGCTGGGCAACCGAGCCCAGCAGTTCAGCCAGAACTCAATCTGTCGCCCAGATTCCAGTGGGCCCAGAATCACTGCCAGTTTTTGTCTGGGCCGAATTCTTAACAATGGATGAGATCGAGTGAGTCCCTGACGGGCAATCTGTTTTGCCTCCAGTAAATTTGCTGGTGACATTGAATCGCCAGTGGCCAATCGATCGCCCGAACCAGCCGGCTTCGAGTCAGGTATTCCGTCCGGCACGCACTGGGAAGAGATGGAATGCCCGGAAAGGAACTCGACCACTTGATCGTCACTGCCGACCAACCGGCAATTCGTTTCTGAAGTTACAGCCGAGCGCAATTGAAGCGGCGACTTTTGGTTGGGCTCTTGCTGGTTGATTCTGATAATCTCGTGACCCATCCTGATCACGGATTTAATGCCCAAACTATTGACTTGCTGCACGAACCGGGCGTCCGGCCATCCATATTGAGTAAGAATGAGACCGGTCAAGCTGGAGCGATGCTCGCGCACAAAGCGCAGACAGGATTTTTCAAAAGTACGGCGAATAGGGAAGGGCGATGATTTGGAGTCCAAGCGATGGACCTGGCAATTTCGGAAACGGAAGCTGGCCGGCCATTGCGCAAACAGCCGACTGGAAAGCACTTGAACTGTAGTCGCTTCCTTTTCTGCCAGCGTCACTGCCAGATTTGCGGCAACAAATTCCGTTTCCCCACCCAGTGGCCAAAATCTTTTGGAGATTATCGCGATATTCTGGCTGGTCATGAAATGGATGCATTCAGATCAGAATCTTCCAGCACTCCAACGAAAGGAAGGTTGCGGTATTCGTCGTTGTAGTCCAATCCATAACCAACGACAAATTCATCCGGGATGTCAAACATGGCGAAGTCAGGCTGCATGTCAACTTCACATCGCCCTTGCTTGGTAAGCAACACAGCCGACTTGATACCCTGGGGTTCGAATTCCCGGATCTTGGCGATCACTTCGTTCAACGTATGACCGGTATCAAAAATATCATCCACCAACAGGACGTCTCGATCGCGAATATCGGGCAACATGGACGAGTTGATTCGCAGGGTGCCTCGGGTCATGCCGTCTTTGTAACTACTGGTCTGAATCACGCCTACTCGCAAAGGCATTTCAAGCTGCCTGACAACATCCGCCAACAGCATAATGCTACCAGTCATGATTCCAATGATGGTGACTGGCGACTTTCCATAGGTTTCATTGATTTGCTGGGCCAACTTGCTGACACCAATACGCAATTCGTCTTCGGTTAGCAGAACTTTCACGGTGTCGCACTTTCTTGACGAGGGATGTCGCTAAATCGGGAATAAATCGGGCCTTGCGCCCTTGGGCCATCCTGAAAATACCGCGTGACGGGGGCTCATTCTCAAAATGTGGTCTGGGGTTTTTCCATTGAGGATCGCTGGGCGTTCATCGGAATCCAACATTGTATTCGGAATTCAAATTGCCGAAATAGCCTGCGAACCCAAGGAAATTCTGCCTTTAGTGGTGGAGCGGAGGCGAGTTGCTGGCATCTGCTCCACAAGTCCCGGATCGGAATAAGACCATTTTTTTGCTTGATCGTCAAACTTTACCTAACACGTCGAATCGGAATTGCCGATTCAATCTAACACGATTGTATGTGCAATTGCGCGAGAGAATTTCGCTCGTGCCAACCTGCATTTTCAATCACAGCCCGCAACAAATCGAACTCACCAAACAAATACACAACTGGATAGAGAATCGCGAATGGAACCGAATTGCCATTATATCGTTGACAAATTATCGCGTATCACAAATTACTCGAAAACGGACAGTTCCAACGAACAGAGACACATTACGGTGACATTGCAACAAGTGATTCCTGTATTGGTCGATGCTTCCAACCGAAACGTGGCTTGGATCAACGACTTTGAAGAAGAACAAATCTCGATTTCCAAAGACTTGTACGACGTAATTCAGGCAGCTTGCAGCCTTCAAAGTACTTGAAGTTGAAAAAACTGCGACACCACACTTTTATGTTCCAACGATTTTGCTCTTGGGGGGGCTGATCAGTGCAAACTCGATCTACATTCGCGCGGCTGGACTGCAAGTCTTTGCTCAACTCGAACCTGGCGTTACGGCTGCTGGCAATTGCACTTTGCGCGGCATTTCTGACAATCCCGATGGCGCCTGTTTTTGCGCAACAAGGACAGTGGATCTGGACACCCCAACAAAACGCGACGAACGCACCGCTGGGCGGTTGTCATTTTCGCAAGAAATTTGAACTGGGCGAAGTCGATCAGGTTGAATTGATCGCGGCTGGTGACGATCGATTCGTCATTTACCTCAATTCGATCAAGATTGGCGTTGGTGAAGGTAGTGACAAACTCTATCGAGTCGACCTGACTCCGAATATTCAACCGGGCGAAAATATCATCGCCGTCCAAGTCGTAAACTCGCAAGGAAGATCAGCGGCCTTCGCGGCACAAATACGCTACCGCAAAAAAGGCAGTAACCGCGATCGCTGGATCGCGTCAGACAGTTCATGGAAAGCGCTGGTAAACGCCCATCCGGACTGGACTCAATTGCATTTCACCGACAGCACCTGGGATTCGGCTGCCTCGATCGGTCCAGTTGGCAGTACCTTGCCCTGGGACAAAGCCCGTATGGAAATTCGCAGTGAACCCGCGGCTGAAACCAGCCCCGCGGTCGCCGAAAACAAAAACAACACACCGAAAAAATCCCGCTTTGACGTTCCGGACAAATTCGCGGTCAGCAAAGTACTCGACCATACCCATGGTTCCTACATCGCCATGGAATTCAACGAGTTCGGCCAGTTATTGTTGTCCCAGGAGCAAGGCGGATTGTTGCTGGTCGATTTCAACAACCGTACCCAAGATGGCAAAGCCTCGGTGACCGAGTACTGCATGGAAGTCAACAGTTGCCAGGGCATCTTGCCGCTCAACGGTGACGTTTTCGTTATCGGCTATGGTCCAGAAGGATCGGCACTGTACCGACTACGTGATGACGATCGTGATGGAGAAGCTGATCAGGTTCAAACGATCTGTCGCTTCAAAGGCGAACCTGGCGAACACGGTCCGCATGGTATGGTGCTGGGACCGGAAGGAATGATCTACATTTCCGTTGGCAATGCCAGTGGAATTGATGAAGAAGTTGCAGACTCCAGTCCGGCAAGACACTTTTACGACATCGACATGTTGCCTCGTCAGGAAGATCGAGCCGGTCATGCGGCCGGGGTCAAAGCACCCGGAGGCACGATTGTTCGAGTCAGCCTGGACGGAAGCAAAAAAGAGATCGTCGCCAGTGGATTGCGAAACGCTTACGATATCGCCATCAACGCCAGCGGCGAAATGTTCTTCCATGACAGTGATATGGAAGCCGATACTGGAACGCCCTGGTACCGTCCAACACAATTGTATCAGTTGGTTCCAGGTGCCGATTACGGCTGGCGAAGTGGCTGGGCTAAACTTCCTTACTACTACATCGATTGTATGCGAGGCATTTGTGACACCGGTCGAGGCTCGCCCTCAGGTGGAACTTTCTATGATCACTTCACTTTCCCCGTTCGCTACCATGGTGCCATGTTCATGGGCGACTGGTCTGAAGGTCGCATCCTGGCTGTTAAAGCAGAACCCGATGGTGCAGGTTACCGAGCCGACTATGAAACGTTTTTGAAAGCTCAACCGCTAACCGTTACCGATCTGAGCGTTGGTCCTGATGGAGGACTGTACTTCTGCACTGGCGGTCGAGGCACTCAGGGCGCGGTCTACCGGGTTTCCTGGGAGGGCGGAGTTCCAGATTCATTCGCTGATTTTGGAGACTCGCTTTCCAAATTGATTCGTCAACCGCAGCCGCAAAGCGCCTGGGGTCGTCAGCAACTCGCCAAACTCAAAATCGAGATGAAAGACGAGTGGCGAAAAACACTTGCTGGAGTCATCAACGAACCGCGAAATCGACCAGGTTTTCGCGTGCGAGCTATCGATACATTAAACCTGTACGGACCTGCTCCATCGCTGCGTATGCTGAAGCAACTTGCCAATGACCCGCAGCCGGAAGTTCGCGCCAAAGTTGCCACACTGCTTGGCGTGAAAAGCAAACAGGACGTTCAAACTACCCTGTTGGGAATGCTGGTCGACAAAGAATCGGCTGTGCGA
>CAZOXC010000128.1:0-7449 GCA_964583205.1 uncultured Pirellulaceae bacterium
ATTCCGTATCGGCCGGGCAGCTGGTGGTATGTTACGAGGACCCGTCGATGAATCAGGGCGAACCGGCCACCCTGAGCCAGTATCAGGATGAAAATTCCAAACTGATTCCAGACGATTCGAATTCGTCAACTCGATTCGAAATCGACGCCCTTCCACAAGTCGATCGGCCCTATCGTTTGATTTCTTCAATGGCGACCTGGTGTATGGCCTGTAAACGGGAGCAGTCCCAACTGGAGGCAACCCATTCAAAACTCTCGGATCGAGTCGCCTATTTCGGTATGCCGATGGATCCTGAAGAAAACCGGGAACAACTTGAAAATTACCTTGAACAATTTCAGCCACCTTATGCCATATTGTTTGAAACCAGCGAAGACGATCGTTTCAAGTTTAGAGAGTTGATCAGTTCAAGAAATGGACAGGCGGCATTGCCCAGCACACTGCTGCTCGATCAACAAAATCGAGTGGTAGGTTCGTGGAGTGGCGTACCGACTGTCTCCGAATTGGCATTTGCAGTCGAAAACGATTCATCCGAACTTCGGCCTGCTGGTTTAGATTGATTACCAAATCGAATTCATCGAAGATTCTGAGTAAGCAAAAAGTGTTCAACAGAGAATTCTACAAGCGAAATTCAAGACTTGTGTCGACGCTGTTTCTGTTGGCGCTGTTACTGATACACCCATTAACTTGTGGATGTAACAACTCTGCTGATTCAGATTCATCAAAGCAAGGGCTCAATTCTTCCGATCAGCCTGCTGCCGATGCCAAGGCTCATGCCAAGGCTCATACCAACGTCCAGCAGATTGTCAGTTCAGAGGAATTGATTCTTGCGCTAACGAACGAACTTGCCAGTTTCAACCGATCAGCCAAGAACCTTGTCTTTCCCTTCGATGAATCAGAATCGTTGTTCGACGAGACTTTCCTCCTGGTGGATTTGCAGGAAGTCCGGGACTCTTCATCTCTAAACTCGTTTATGCAGCGCGACTCCTGGAGTTTTTCGACCGAACAAGAATGGTCGGTAACGCAAGGAACTCTTTGGCAACCGTTTTTTCAAACGGTCAGGTACCTTGATCAGGCAAAGTTCTATTTGATTGACGGCCTGCTCAATCAAGAAATGAACCAATTCCATTCGAGCATGGGGTTCGCGGCGGCCGGCCAAAACAAACAACAGTACTTTTCAGCAAACGCCAGAATATCAGTCGTTTGGAATCTGGAAGAGGAAACCGGAAAGTGGAAAATTGGCGAATGGAAAACCGAGTCTTTTGAATCGCACTTGGTCGAACAGCCGCTGTTCAAAGAAATTATGTCATCGGCTGTTGCCGATCAAGATCTTGCTTTGCAGTTGTCGAGATCCGAGCACGAACAAATCACTCGTCAACTCATCGACGGAGCCGGGATGAAACGGGAAGGCAAGTATGCTGATTACCCGTTGCACTTTCCGGAGGTTTCTTTAGAGCACGAAGGAATTGCGGTAACCGACATTAACCAGGATGGATTGGACGACTTTTACCTGGCTCGACAATTTGGCGGCAACCTGCTGTTTCAAAACAATGGAGATGGCACGTTCAAGGAAATGGCGAATGAATATGGTATCGCTATTCAGGGATCATGCACTTCTGCTTTGTTTGTTGATGTGGACAACGATGGCGACAAAGATTTGTTTGTCGGTCGGGCGCGCGAACGGGCTCTTTTTCTGCTGAACGAAGACAACAAATTCACCATCCAAAGCGCTGACCAGACCGGTATCGAGCTTCCTTTCATGGTCTCAGCCATCTCGGCTGCCGACGTGGACAACGACTCGTTATTGGAAATCTATTTCAGCACCTACAGTCCTATTGAAGGCACTCATGGTATCTCAAGTCAAAATGCGCAGAAGCTTTGGCCCAAGTATTTCCTGAGCGAATCAGATGGGAAAACCTATTCCAGGAAAGCTCAAGACCGGCATTCGTTCAAAGATGTCGTGGGCCCTCCCAATCTGTTGCTGAAAAATCTTGGCCAGGGAAAATTCGCCGTGCATCGTTCTTCCGAGTTGATTGGAGTCTGGCGAAAGACTTTTCAATCGAGTTGGTTCGATTTTGACTCGGATGGTGATCAAGATCTTTATATCTGCAATGACTTTGCACCCGATGATGTCTTCGAAAACCTGGGAGATGAATCCTTCGCGCGAGCCAACGAAAAACTCGGAATCACGGAACTTGGGTTCGGAATGGGCGTCACTCTGGGCGACCACAACAACGACGGAAAACAGGATATCTATGTTTCCAACATGTTCAGCAAGGCCGGCACCAGGATTACCCAGCAAGTTGATGGAATTGATCCGCAGCTGAAACAAATGGCGGCGGGCAACTTCCTTTACGAAGGGCGCGAACTGAATTTCGAACTCGTTTCGCTAAAGGATGCTCCACATCAAATCGTTTCCAAAGCGGGTTGGTCCTGGAGTGGGCAGTTTGCTGATGTGGATAACGACGGCTTCCTGGATTTACATGTCGCAGCCGGTTATTACACCGCGCCCGGTGACTCGGCTGATCAAGTTGACTTGTGAAGCAATTTTTGGCGCATGGTCGTGCGCACCGATGAATGCCTCGCCGAGGAAGATGCAGACACGGGGGCCTGGAAAAACGATCCGGTCACGAATCGGTCCGATGCTGAGGTGGAACGATATGAACTTCCCAGCTCCGATAAAGCCACGATGTCATTGAGTGGCCATGAAAGGAACAAGTTGTTTCTCAAATGCGACAAGTCCTTTGTAGATTCTTCTGCAGTATCAGGCCTGGATTCACCGCTCGATGGTCGCAACATCGCTGTCCTGGACTTTAATCGGGATGGGTTTGCAGATTTTCTGGTCGGCAGTATGAACGGACAGTCGTTGAAGTTCTTCGCCAATCGAGTCGGACATCAACAGGAATCAACTGGCAACTTCGTGGTCTTGAAACTGGTGGGCGGAGCGAAACCGGACTTGGATCGCAACTGGTCCAACCGCGATGCAGTCGGCGCACGAGTTATTGTTCAAAGCGGCGAACAACGACAATTGAGAGAGGTTCGCTGCGGCGAGGGATTCGCGACACAGAACAGCCAGAATCTGTTAGTCGGCATGGGAAGCTCCAACTCGGTGGACATCACCGTTCTCTGGCCCAGCGGGCAGATTACTCTATATCAAAAACTGCCAACCGGAAAACTGCATACAATCTTTGAGGATGAATCTGAAATCGACAACGACAATGATAACTCTTTGGTCAAAGGAGTCGTGACCGAAGAATATTCGCCAATCGAAACTGATCATTTGTCTAAGTCGATTGCTACAGGTCCAAAAATTTCGACACCCAGGAATATTGCGCAATTGAGTTCGTTGCACGATAGCGAATTTCACACTGTGACGACGATGGCAACCTGGTGCATCGCCTGTAAAAAGCAACTGGCACAATTGGAACTTCTGAAGCAGCGTTTAGGTGATCGCATTCAGATGCATGGCTTACCAGTTGATTCAGAAGACACTGACGAAAAACTTCTCGAGTATGTCAACGAGTTTGAACCGGCTTACAAGCTGGTTGACTACCAGTTGGACCTGGTCAACAATTTTCGTCAACTCACTCAGGAAACCATCGACGATCAATCCTTGCCGTGCACACTTTTGCTGGACCGTCAAGGCAACCTGATCAAAGCCTTTCAAGGTGTGCCAACGGTTTCACAGTTGACGAAAGCCTGCAATACTGCTGCTTCTGACTAGACTAATTGAAGATCTCTAACTCCCTGTTGGACGCACAAGCCTCCATGAAAATTAAAAACATTCGTGTCTACCAAGTCGATTTACCCTTACACGAATCCACCTACAAATGGTCGGGTGGCAAGTCCGTTGATGTGTTTGACAGTTCGGTTGTGGAAGTCGAAACAGAAGACGGTAGCAAAGGGTACGGCGAGGTCTGTCCACTGGGCCCGGTCTACTTGCCCGCTTATGGAAACGGAGTGCGAACCGGGATCCAGGAACTCGGCCCCGACTTGATAGGACAAAACGCCTTGCGACTGGGTCCACTCAACGACCTGATGGATCGCAATCTGAAAGGGCATCCTTACGTCAAGTCGGCCATCGATATCGCTTGCTGGGATCTGCTGGGCAAGGCTTCGAATCAATCGGTGTGCGATTTACTGGGAGGGCAATATGGCGCTGACTTTGTCTTGTACCGGGCCATCTCCCAACTTCCGCCAAAACAAATGGCCGAAAATCTCGACAAGTATCAGGATGAAGGCTACACGCGCTTTCAACTCAAGGTCGGCGGCGATCCGACAGACGACATTGAACGAATTCGCCTTTGCTCGCAAACTCTCCGTCCAGGCAATCGCTTGATCGCTGACGCCAATACCGGCTGGCTGATGCATGATGCAGCGCGAGTCGTCCGGGCTGTCGAAGACATCGACGTCTATATTGAACAACCTTGCCTGACCTACGAGCAATGCCTGTCGATTCGTCGCCGCACGAATCATCCATTTGTGATGGACGAGTGCATCGATGGTGTGGGCGTGCTGGCGCGAGCCCATGCTGATGACGCCGCGGATGTTGTGAACATCAAGATCTCCAAGTTCGGTGGGCTAACTCGAGCTAAACTGGCTCGAGACCTGTGTTGCTCGCTGGGAATCGCGATGACGATCGAGGACAGTTGGGGTGGCGATATCACGACTGCCGCGATTGCCGCTCTGGCGCACTCCACGCCAACCGAACTATTGTTTACTTCGACTGACTTCAACAGCTACGTTACCGTCAGCTCTGCCGAGGGCGCCCCCCAGCGGATTGACGGCCGAATGTCAGCCTCCTCCGCACCCGGATTGGGGATCGAACCCAAAATGGACGTGCTGGGTGAACCGGTTCTTGTGATTTAGAGCATTCAACCAGCGACGGTATGTTAGTTGAGTTCAAAGGTCACGAAAATGATTTCGCCGTTGTTGACGTTCTTGACTTCGGCTCGCAAAATTCCGCGACTGTCTTTGATCAACGACGCAAACTTGCCAACCGAGTTTGTCGTGATCCCGTCCAGCGACAGGATCACGTCACCGGGCTCCAACGAGACTCGATCTCCATTTTCCATGCGACCTTGAGTCACCGGAGCACCTTCGACCACGGAAGTAATAATGACTCCCTGGTTATCGTAGGTCGCATCGACAGTCACACCCAGGCGGACTTTTCGTTTAGCTTGAATATCTGACTTGTTGATGATCAACACGTGAGCGTTGAGTTTTCCACTGGAGTCCGGGATATCGTTGGAAATATCTTTCGTGATATCGATACTGCCGCCACCGGCCGCAAAGATCTCGGCGTTAATGGTTTGCGGGTAAGGCACCGTCTCGATTCGGATCAGTTGTTTTTCAAAATCGACTCGAGGAATCTCGATTCCGGTAGCGCCCATCGCCCAGAAAGTCTGCCAGTCGCCACGATTGTCAATGAAACCATTTTTGACATGCCGCAACGATTTACTTGGCAGCTCGTAGACTTTCCATTCGTCTTCCGGGTAAATTTGATGGCGATTACCACTGGGTTTTCGATCGGGCAGGGGAACATTCTGTGTTTCATCCTGATTGTTACCGCTGTTGGAGTCGTAGCCGCTCAGATCGACGACGCCGGGAGCCAATGTAAATTGCTGCGTTCGATCGTATCCGTTCGGACCGATGATCTTGAGTTTGAACGTATAATTCTTAAAGCCCTGGTAGTTGATAGTCGATTTGACTCGACCTTCGATTTCATAAGGGGCGGCCAGTGAAACCGTATAACCCTGGTCTTTGAGTTGTTGCTTGACGGCTTCCGTGATTTCAGATTCGATTGTGCCGGGAACTCGAAAGTCACGCACGACGACCCGCCGATTGCTGGTAGCCGAATTGCGAAATTCCTGAACGATCAAATCGACCAGCTGGTTCTGGGTACGGATCTGGCCATTCAAAAACCCTGCGGGCAAAATCAGGCAAGTCAAAGCGAGAATGAATAAGGTTGTTTTCGTCATTGTCGTTTATAGATGTTGGAGTTGTGTTTGTTTATTCTGGCCGCAAATCAGGTTCTGCAAATGGAAGTTATTGAGTTGCGAAGTAACGCAGCTTGATGACGGCTCGAGTCAATCCGAACTTTCGTGTCACGGTTTTGACGCTGTCGCCCACTGCCGGCCCTTCAGTGGTTCCAACGACCCGGTTTTCCTGAACCGTCCGAGTCCGTTGTTGGGGCACCATCACGGTTTTTTGTTCGTACACCGTGCGTTGCCGAGTTCGCATTTGCACGCCACCACCTGATTTGTTTCCACCTTGTTTTCCAGTTGTCCGGTATTTCCAGTTGGATCCAGATTCACCGTTATTCTCAACAGGTACTTGTTCGGTGATGGTGCGAGGTACTCTGACAACTTTTGGCACCATTACTGTTTCGGTTTCCTGACGATAAACCGTTTTGACTTCCTTTTCGAAAGATGGGACCTCGCCGCTGTAAGTGCAACCAAAGGTCACGCTGATGGTTCCGATATCGGCCGCATCACCCAGCAACCGCTTGGCGACCGACTCTTCGTACTCGCCAACCACAAAACTGGCGGCCGCCTGAGGTGTCAGATAATATCCAACAAAGTCGCGTTCCTTGTTCGGTTTGACCAGGTCAATATTTCTGCGCTGCCCCTGATTCCTGGCCAAAGCGAATCGCCCCAGCCCGTCGATGTTCAATTTCGCAAACGACTCATACGCCGAATCGTTGTAGACTCGAACCTTGTAAGTTTCCCCGCGCTCCAGATTGATGACCAGAGCTCCGTCCTGAACAAAGGGCTTGCGAGGACTGAATTCGCCATTCTCATCCTGGATCAGTATTTCCATTGAGTACGGGCTGGTGGGACTGGCGTAAACTCGACTGTCACGAATCAATTCGCTGATGGCTGGTTTCTGGGCAGTCACATCTTCGAAAGGCTGACCCGCCACTTCTGGAGGCTGGGGGCGAGGCGTATCGGTCTCGCTGAGTTTTTCATGAGCTTCGATATCATTGCTGACGTCGACAGAAGCGCCCGGGAAATTGATCGAGTCATCCGGCCCTTCCAGGTTGACACTGATTCGATATCCCTCCAGGGTACCAGCGCCGGAATTGTCCAAGGCTCGAACTCGACCTTCAATTTCGACACCGCCCGGACCAATGGTAAAGTTTCGGTCAAGGATCTCGACCAGCAAGTTCGTCAAATGGAGTTCATTGCTGCCTGGTCCGCGAAAGTGCCGCACGAAGATCGTATCGACCGTATGCATTCGCAACTGGCTGGTGAGCTGTCGAGCAACCTCGCGAATCGCCTCGTCACCGCTCTTGTAAGTTGGTGCCGGAGCCGGTCCATAGACCTCGCCGTTATTTGCACCGTCGCCATTTGCACCATCGCCATTATTGGCGGCGCAAACAGCTGGAATCGATATCGCAATCAAACATATCAACAGCGACGAACTCATGAATCTCAATTTGTTTTTGAT
>CAZOXC010000129.1:0-7406 GCA_964583205.1 uncultured Pirellulaceae bacterium
GTCCTGCTCCAGCCGAACGTTGTCGGCGACAAAACCTTCTGATAACAGATCGGGTTGACCTGTAGCCTTGGCCAATCCCCAGTCGATTAATTGAATTTCGCCGTGAGCGCCAACCATCACATTTTGTGGCTTGAGATCGCGATGAATGACACCGCGTTCATGTGCATGGGCCACAGCCTGACACAGACTTGAAAATGCGTCGACTTTTTGATTGATGCTTCCACCCAACACAAAGGCTTCATTCAAACGTTTGCCTTCGATGAACTTCATCGCAAAATAGGCTCGTCCATCTGGCAACAGACCCATGTCATGGATCGGCACAACAAACGGATGGGAAAGCTGGCTACAAATTTGCGCCTCCGCCAGAAAACGACGCACCAATGAAGGCTTGGAAGCCCGCTCCGATTTGATCACCTTGACCGCAACAACACGATTGAATTTTGTGTCACGCATTTTCCAGATGGTGCCAAAACCGCCAGCCCCGAGCCGTTCGAGGTATTCGTAGCGGCCCTCTTCAAGATCGACGATATCATTGATAGGGGCGTTTTCAACCAAAGGCTCGATTTTGAAAATGAACGATTGGCTGTCCAGCAGACTTTGCAGTTTCACCTCACATTCCTTGCAGAACTCAACGTGATTTTCAACCCATTCGGTTTCATTCAGTTCCAATGAACTGCTGAGATAGTGCTCAAGTTGTTGCAATGGAGGACAGTTTTGCGAGAGGCGATTCATGAGACGGCCTTTGATTCGAGAATGACTGGATTTATTGCAGCAGAAACAGGCAAGTCGGTCAATTTGCCAACTCAAATTCCTGGCTGGATAATTTCCGGTTGAAAAAATCCAATTTTCTTTTTGCGAGACTGTGTTAGAAAAATCGAAAAAAATGGAAGCTGGTGTCGAGGCTCATCGTTAATTTAAATAAACAACTGACCCTTACGATCACCGGATTGACAACCGCACTATCCTGGCACGATCGTGTTTTGCGCATTCACGACTGTTCCAGCCCAGGTTCCGGCAATAAAAATTAACGCTGCTCGCTTTCAACGGCGGTCGATCGGCAATGAAGGGATTTATTTTCAAAAGATTCCCGACCTCTTGAGTTCAAATTAGCCCACAATTCGGGTTAGTTCTACGGATTGCCAGATTCTTCAATCGATGGCGAAAATCTTTAAAGAATAAATCGAAAAATCTGAAAATGGTGTCGAGGCTCATCGTTACTTGAAATAGTTGAATATTTCCCCCACGATCCATTTCCAATTTTGGCACGATGAAACACAGTAGATTCTTCATTTTTATCGTTTTGGTCTTCCTACAACTTTTTTTGAGCCTCAATGTTGCAAATGCACAGCAATCGAGGAATTGGATTCCGGCAGCATCCGGGAGTTATTTTTCGCCGCAAAACTGGTCACCGTTTGGAGTGCCCGGTCCCGCTGATGCCGTGTTTTTCACAAACGGCGCAAACAACCAGGTCACCTGGGATCGGAATTTCTCCTCGGGTCAATTCACGGTCGGGCCGAACAATAACCTCGCATTGGTAAGCCAACCCGGCGCTCGTTTTCGGCATACAGCATTGGGGCAGTTTCTCGTTAGTGGCGAAGCGCAAATTGGCGGTAATCCTGGAGGCACTTCATTTGACTTTACCGCCAATGCTGGAACGTTTATCGATGGAGGCCGGATCGAGATCACCAACGGCGGTACGCTGACCTCGAATGCGATTCTAAGTATCGACAACGGAGAGCTGAACCAAAACATCCAATCCACCTTGACGGTCAATGGAAACCTGACGGCTACAGATAGTCTAATTGACTTGGAAAGTGGTACCACGAGTGTCACGGGTACGTTTTCGTTAATAGACAGCTTTGATTCTGGTGTTTCCGTGTTGAACATTCGCAATCAAACCACAACAGATATCGCGAATTTCGATATCGGGTCCTCTGACTCAGCTGTCAACATCCGCCAAAGTGGTCGGTTGAGCGCCAATCGACTGACGCTTGCTGGAACACTCATCATCTTTGGACCAAATGCGACATTGGACGTTGATGAATTGTCCTTTTTGTCCAGTGCCTCGAGTGTCAGACTTTTTGATGGAGCGACATGGGAAACTGAAAACGTAATCGCAGGTTCTGCTTTTACTGTTGGCAATGTGAGGGTAGACAGAGATTCGACATGGACGAACGTTGGCGATACTCCAAGTCTTAATTCCGTCCAGGTGACAACAAGAGCAGTTTGGAATCAAACGGGAGCGGTGAATGCCAGAAGCGTACTCGTCAGTAATGGGAGTGCCTGGAACCAGAATGGAGATGTATCCTTGGGCGATCTCGACCTATATGGGGATGCAACTGTAAACCTCAACGGTTTCGATCTGGAAATCTTTGATCGATTAAGCGCAGATTTTTTTGGTGATGCCACTATTATCAACAACGCAAATTCCATTGTTGCAGGTTCTATTTCTGCATTTGATGTGACATTAGACATTCAGGCAAATTCCCTTGAAACGAATCGCATTTCATATTTCGCCGCTGCAGGATTACTGGACATTGCCAATGGCATTGTCGCCAATGATATTGAATTCACCTCCCCCTCCGCCTTCCGGGAAGGCTACGATCTCAACGCCGGTTTTATCGAACAAGGCGACAATGCCAACCTGAATTTCACTGGTGACTTGAACGCCGGTTTTATCGAACAAGGATTTAACTCGTCTATCGCACTGACAGGAAATATTGACGTTGGTTTCATCAGTCAGAATTCCGGCAGCACATTTCAGTTCAATTCAGGTATTCTGACATTGACGGACGACGAGCGGGCGTTTTACTCGATTGGGGCCGGCGAAGTTTTTGACTCGACCCGACAACTTCATAACGCCGGGCGGACGATTGTTGAGCAGGCGACAAACCTTGAACTGTCCGAAGGTGGCGTTCTCTCGGCGGGACGGTTGACCAATCTTGGCACTATCAACGTTTCTACCGACTATACCCTCGGTGACTCCAGTCGTTTCGATGCTTTCCAGGGCGACGGCTTACTCACGGTTGACAATGCCACCTTGACGATCAACGACGCCAATGTTGCTGAACTGGGGCGCATTACCGCACTTCGCAATAACGCCACGATCGCCGCCAGCAATGGTTTTCTTGTCGGTGATGGGTTTGTTCTGGAAGGACAGGGAACGGTCGATGGAACCGTGGCCGCCGGAACGGGGTCTCTGATCCTCGCTAACGGAGGCAGCCTCACGCTGGGCGACAGCACAAGATTCAATGGCTTTGTCAGCCAAGGCGAATTGCGCACGGGTACCAACACGGTTACACTGCTCGACGCCAACCAAGCTGTGTTGGGTTCCATCACGGAACTGGGAGCTGCAGGAGTCGAGGGTCAGTTGGTCGCGGACAATGGCTTGGTAATCGAAACCGGCAACAACCTGATCGGTTTCGGGACGATCGACAGCATCAACGCGATCGAAGCGGCCGTCATCAACAATGGCTTTGTCAGTGGGAATTCGGAAGACGAGCTGTTAACGTTTACGGGATATGTCCGTGGCATTGGTACGTTTGACAATGTCGTGTTTGATGGAACGTTTGATCCCGGTCAAAGCCCGGCCGAACTGCAAGTCGGCAATCTTTTCTTCAGTGAAGACAATCTTCTGATTTTGGAATTGGGTGGATTGGAGCGTGGTGATGAATTCGATGCGCTGATCAGCGATGGTTCACTTTCATTTGACGGTGAGCTACAAATCAGTCTGATCAACGGATTCAATCCGAATCTGGATGACTCGTTTGATTTGTTCGATTTCGTTTCAAGCTCGGGTCAGTTCAGTATTTTAACGTTGCCGACTCTCCAAAGCGGGCTAACCTTTGATACTTCGCAGCTCTATTCAAGTGGAGTTATTTCGGTCGTAGCCGTGCCGGAACCTGGCGCCATTTTCTTAGTGCCACTGTTTGGCTGTCTGGTATTCTCTCGCAGACGACGGGAGAAGAAACAAGCAACCAACAATGATGTTGCTGTTTAGCGGAACGGCGCAAGCCGCCTATCTGGTAAACCTGAGAGTTTGCATTCCTTGCAGGACACGATAAAGAACATCAACAGGCCAGTCTGTTCGATGTATCTCCAAGCACAATGAACAGCAACGCTACTGCTGGCCTGAATCTTCCTCGTTGGGATCGTCGATATCGACTCGATCCCAAAACAGAAGCGCGAACACCACGAAGATCACCGAGGCCATGATGGCTGGGAAAATCCAATAGTAATGCCAGGCAGTCATCCCCTGCTCTACCAGAGCGGGATCCACACCTTCTGGATAGCCCTGGCCAAACATTCCCGTCAAACTATCGACAAAGCTGCCTTCGGTCTCGCCCTTATTGTCCGCAATCGCATCCATCAGCGGCTTGTGATTATCGTCACCCGGCACCACTCCGTATCTATCGTATTGATTTGGCAAAGCGATACTTGTGAACGGGAACTTTGCGCCGAAGGCCATGCGGAAACCGAAAAACAGCCCCAGCCCTTGCGTTAGAAACACCAGCAAACTCTGAGCTTGACCACGTACCCTGGCTGGCGCTTTCTTGTCGGTATAAATGAAGCCAGTAACGAAAAAGAAATCGTAGCAGATTCCGTGCAAGGCAACTCCGATCAACAACATCCACATGACTTGGTTCGGCGCACCCATTGCAAACAATGCGTAGCGGGCAATCCAGCAAACCATTGCCACCAACAGCATGGTCTTCACACCCAGCTTTCGGAAGAAGAAGGGAATCAAAATCATGAAGATAATTTCGGACATCTGTCCGATAGTCATCGCCGATGCCGGTTCATGGAAACCGGCGGCACCCAGGTAAGCTGAAGTCTGTCCATAATAATAACCCAGCGGGATGCACAACAAAGTTGAGCAGACGGCAAACACCAGAAATGGAAAATTGCCCAGTAGCTTCCAGGCGTCAACCATCAACAGCGATTTGAAATCCAGTGGCTTGTCGCGGTCTGGCGGCGGAGTGCTGGGCAACGTAAAGCAGTACAGACCCAGCACAAAACTACTGATGGCACCGACCCAGAATATATTCAGCGAGTCCGACCAACCGGCAAATCCCAACATCAGACCAGCCGCAATCCAGCCAATCGTGCCCCACACTCTGGCCTGCGAAAATTTCTCTTGAGGTAAATGCGTGAAGGTGATCGTGTTGCCCAAACCAAGCGTAGGCATGTAACACAACATATAGGCAATCATCAGCCAGACAATCAAGTTGCCGTATTCCGCACCTTGAGGCGCAACCAAAGCAATCACACTCATGATGATCCCGCCCAGCAACATCAAACAACCCATTACCTTTTCAGAGGCAAACAAGCGGTCGGCAATCAATCCCAGAAACAATGGAGAAATGATCGCGCCGATGGGAGAGCTTTCAAAAGCGCCACCAATAAAGTCACCGAGCCCATTGTTGCCCATTGCCAATGCCAGAGTCGCGAACCATGCTCCCCAGGCAAAGAATTGCAAAAACATCATGACCGATAGTCTTGGCAGTGCAAACGAGCTCGCATTTCCAGTTTTCGGGTTGGCTTCGGTTGACATGGCTTCCTGATTTTCTGAACAGATTGATGGGCCGTATTCTAATCGCCCAAATTGAAATTAAAAGTAAATTGAATTGGCAGCGCCGGCGACGAATCGATGTGAGACCATCTTGTCCGCCAGAAGACTGGACCCGATTCCCGGGCTTTGCTGATGATATTTCGTACAACATGGACGAGCGAGCCAAGGGGTCCGTCCAATTCTAATAAAACGATTTTTCAACGAAAAGCTTCACACGCCAGTTGTTAAGCTTTTAGGTTAAATTGGAAATTAAGGTTTCATTTGGCAGACTTAAGCGATTGTTGCATTCTCCGAAAAGGCTGGAGTGGCTCGAAACCGATACGAACTAACAGGCAATTTCCCTGTGAGTTCAATGAAAACAGACAAACGACAACATTCCAGAATCGTCCAATCCAATAAACCCTGTTCGATTTCGTTCCAATCCGGACAAGCGTTTCCAGGTATGGTGTACGATGAATCCATCGGTGGATTCGCCGTAGGTGGGATCAATGTTCTTGTTCTCAAATTTAATCACCCGGTGAGAATCAACGCAGACGGATTGGATTCCTGGGGCTACTGCCGGCAGGCGGGGCGAGACAAGCAAGGCAACATTCGCATTGGAATTAAACGCGACATAGAGTTCTTGACGGCGGACGATTTCTTTGAAGCGACTCACGAACAGGAAACCGGCCAGTTCCTGATCCAACCCTTCTTGCGAATGGACGAAGACATTGAATTGGTTTGTGCACCAGTCACGTTGACCGAATCAGGCGATTTGATTATCGAATTACCCAACCGGAAACGACTCACTGTTCCCCCGAATTCGATCACGCCGATGGTGCTTGCCGATCGAGTGAAGCAGCTTCTGAATCCGGGATTGTTGCAAAACATCCAGTCAATCTATCGCCGAATCCTGCCTAGATTAAAACTGGATTCCTCTGCTTCGGTTGTCGATTTGGAATTCGGAATTCAAGAAGTTGCGCTGCATGCGCGTGTTGGGGTATAAGCCCCGCTATTCCGACGCCCCGTTAATCCGACGACTCTTTATACTTCGCGTATCCATAATATTTCGGATATGAATCCAGACGAATGTGGAGCCAGGCAACTCCCATCCCGGCGGTGCTGATCCAGATTGGTCGCGAATCACTCGAGCACCGCTTGGCCGCCTCGCCCAGCGACTTCCAAAGCTCGAGCGCCTGTGACTCAGGTGCAGCGCGCAAAAACGATGCCAGGTGGCAATAGTGCTGCAGTTGTAGATTGTCCAAGGGAGCAGGCACTACCAGACTGGCATCACCACTCAGATTTTCAAAAGTCAGCACACCTTCGTCCGCGTTCGGGCCACCCGTTACCTGCTCGAATTTCGACCGAAACGAATGCGTATCGACAGGCCGCTCCAAACTGGAACTTTCCAGCAACACGAATTCGAATTTCCGATGCACGGAGCTCGATGTAATCGATGGTGTTTCCCATCGATACGCCGAAAACGGAGAATCCCGCAGTAACTGCGTGAAGTACTTGCAGAACTGTTCGTCTTCGCACCACAATCGAATAACCTGCCGGTAACTCAAGGGTTGCATGTTCTGCGAAATCTCATAGTGGT
The DNA here is from genome assembly GCA_964583205.1 of uncultured Pirellulaceae bacterium. Taxonomy (GTDB): domain Bacteria; phylum Planctomycetota; class Planctomycetia; order Pirellulales; family Pirellulaceae; genus CALMEE01. The sequence continues at coordinate 7,152 of CAZOXC010000129.1, forward strand.
CGGTTTTTCGAGAGTGAGTCCCGGATTGGATTTGTTGAATGGTTGCCTGCCACTCCATATCGTTTCCTTGGTATGCTGAGTTGACTTCGGAATTTTCGAGAGAAAATATTTCAGTTCATTTTACCCTTTCATTAATTCACGTTTACCTCTACTGGGTCCGTACACTCGATGATCGGCGACAACTTCAGACAATTCCTTGGTTCTCACACATTTATTTTGACTCCTTGCTGTGGTGACGCGCTCACGGCCAAGCTT
>CAZOXC010000130.1:0-7400 GCA_964583205.1 uncultured Pirellulaceae bacterium
TCGCGATACAGGGCGTTCATGTAGTTGTAAAAGTATTGATCAACAGCAAGCTCGTCGCGATTTTCATTTTTGTGAACAAGGTCCAGCATTTCCACGCCGGTTGCGTAGTCACCTCCGGAAATAAAATGGTTTGCCAATAGGATTTGAGAATCCAGGTCATCCGGCGAATCTTTAAGTCGGACTTGCAACAGTTCTCGGTTCTCCCATTGGTAACCTGCTTCGTAATAAGTCGTCTCAGACCATTGCTTGAAAAACTCGTCCTTGTCATCGGCACTCTGATAGGCTTCGACAAGCCGGCAATCTTCTTCCAGGGCGGACAGGTACGTGCTCCACAGCGTATAAGTCGAATCGGCTCCAGATTCTTCATCGGAATCGTTCGAGGGCTCGATTGACTCAACTAATGTCTTCAACTTGGCCACCCCTTCATCTCGCTGGCCGTCGTCGATCATCAATTGGATCTCATATTGTTGCCATGTTTCGGATTGATAGCCCTCGCGTTTCGCCAGATCGATGGTCTTTCGCGCCAGATCGTAGGAGCCGTAGGCAAGAAAATAGTTTGCCGCAGTGAGCGCTTTTTCTTCGGCGTCTGGTAATTTCAAAACGATGTCTTCCAGACGAGGGAAAGAAGAATCGTCAATCACTTCCAGCACTTCGAACCAGACTGAATCCTGGTCCATCGAGACCGTCACCAATTTTTCTGCGGTATCGACTGCCTGGCTCCAATTGCCAAGCTGGACATGGCTGTTCAGAAGCCAAGTCAGGTTATCGGGATTGTGTCCAATGGTGTCGTGATACGATTTCGAAATCTCCATGGCCTCCTGGTAATTTTCGCGTTGGTATTCGGCCATGGCCTTAACCAGCAGCGAACCCGGGTACCGTTCTGGATGTTCCATCGAGTTCACGGTATCCACGACCCGGTCCGGCCGTCTGCAACGCGACCAGGCATAACTGACATGCTTACTGATGAGGTCGCGATACTTCGGATGAAAATTGAAATTCTCGATTGCTTCAAGCGTCTCGCGACTTCGATGACCACCCTCCATGATGCTGTTGACCTTTGAAATTGCTTCATAGGCATCGTCGAATTCAAACAGGTAGGAAGCGGCATAGCTGACGGCGACCGTATTTGAGTACGGACCACCATGATCAATTTCCTGCCAGTCGTAAGCCTTCCATGCTTCTCCGTTCTTTACCAGCCAGTAACGGGCGGGGATGATATCGTTAAATTGTTGCACGTACGCGTAAACGATATATCCGTCTTTCAAACCGGGGTCCTTGTGGGCACTCAGCAAGCGGTATCCCTTGAAGGTGTGAGGCTGATACTGACTGTCCATCATATCCTGAACGTAATAGTTTGAGTCGAGTATGGCGTCACGGAATCCGTGTTTGCCCACCCGCCGAATGAACTGGCGATAATCGATCAGGCGACGTTGCATCGCGCGGGAGAGTGTCGAGTTTTCATCCTCTTTGACGAAATGGTCGAACCAGCTTGCGAACTGATCGACATTTATGGGCGAGGGGATCGATGGGTCCAAACCTTCTCGAATGGCTTCGAACTCTTTAACTCCCAGATCGTCAACGAGGTTGATGTCGCTGTCGTCAGCCAATGCGACTGCCATGCCTCTATTGAATTCTTCTATGACTTTTGCAACTGCGAAAATTCCAACAAACACGACGGCCAGACAAAATAGCAGCAAGGCGCCAACAACCGCCAATACGCATCCGGTTTTCCGTGGTGGCCGTGAATCGGAATATTCAACCGGCGAAATTTCTGCCACCGGGATCGGAGTCGCTTGTTGAGGCGAGTTGTCGAACGGTTGTTGCGGGGGTAATTGACTCATCTTGAATTCTCATCGGACGGTTGTCGATCGCGCAGCCCCTTGGTTGGTAACCGCACCTCTATTTTGTGGGAACGAATGTCGAGCTTCAACTCGTTTCCTGCGCTCTAATAAGGCAATTTGCCCAATCAATTCTTAATATGAATTTGCCGAGTCGTTGATGCTGAAGAAAACTCTGCTCGTTTTCTTAAGAAACTGAGCCAGCAAGTTTAACGATGGTACTGGAAATTCAGGAAATTCACGGGGATTTCGCTATTCTGAAGCAAATATCGTTCAAAAGAATCAAAACTGCAGGGGCGAAAGGCAGAAAAAGAATGATAGGCATGGACGCTGTTAAGGCTCTCACCGAGTTCAACGACTGAACTCCACCTTCCGAAAAGAATAAACTTCCCGCCGCGTTCTGCGCGTTCCCTATCAAAAGGATTTGATAATGAATATCCGCTTGGCATTCACCGTGATTCTAGTGTGCTTGACCATTCTGACTACGCAATCTTCAGCAGACATCGTAATGTTTTCAGTTAGCGGGACAGCCGATGTAACTGTGAACGGAAATTTTCATGTTGCAGAGCAATACAACATACTGTTTTCGATTGATGATTCAGAAGTGGATCGAATCGGGGAATCGAGGCGGGGCGGGTTCAGGAATGTGACAACGCTTCTTTCCTTTGACGACCCAACGCTGATGATCGACCAGCAATTGGCACTCAACGTAAACGGACTGCGCCAGGATGCAACGCCAGAAGCAATCTTTCTGGCTAACGATTCCGATTTTTTTGATCCGGCATTTTCGATACTCCTGGATTCTTCTGTGATAGTGGATGTCAACCAAATCAACCCACTGTCATTGCCGGAGGTTAGTGCTAAATCATCAGGTGCCAACGTGATTTGGGATCTTGGTGGAGGCCGAACCGTTCAGTTCAATCAGGTAAACTCAATAACATTGTCAAATGCAATTCCGGAACCCTCTTCGCTGGCTTTGATGATCGTTGGCGTATTGGCGGGCTTGAGTTTCCGTCGTTCGCGAAATCGCATCCGGTAACCGATTTCGACTGGACGCTGGTGTCGGATTCCTGGCTGGCAAAAAAAAGGAACCTGCTTCAACTGTGCCAATAGCGTTACAGACTCCAGCCAACCATGTGTACTGCGGCGTTCTTCAAGGATAAATTGGATTACGAGAGCCCAAAAACCCCAAGGAAACCGTCAAATTAGAGAATAACCTTCCTCAGTTGGTCGATTTTGGCCGAGTGCGGGCCAGCTAAAACTAAAATTGAATATCGACCGTTCCCACTGCCGCTTGGAAACCTCAAGACAACGATGAAAATCAAAAAAACATTTTCCGGCTTCCTGATGCTGATCGTTGCAGCATGTCTGGGTATCGCGTTGATTGCGTTGCCCAATTTCCTGATGTCACAATATCAGGCTGCCAATACGCTGGGCAGTATTTGGGGAACGGTTTACCTGGTGGTGGTAGGAGCCGGCATCGTGTTGCTGGCTGGCAGTGCACTTTGGTTATTGTGGCGACTGTGGGGCAGGAGTGTCGCCAAGAGACTCCGACGCGAGCGCCGTAACAGAAACCCCAGCGAGCTTAACTCGGATCAAAAACGCAAAGAGATCGATGAGAATCTCGCCAGCGTTGAACAAATCAAAACCGGCAGCACCGATTCTCGCTTGCGCGGTCAGCTTGATCCATTGATTCGAGAGATCGAATTCAAGCGGGAAGAGAAGAAGCTGGAGATTGTGGCTTTCGGAACCATCTCCAGTGGGAAATCTTCGGTGCTCAACCTGCTCGCCGGTCGCGATGTGTTTGCCACCCAGGTGCGTGGCGGCACGACGGTGACTCGAAATGAAATTCCCTGGCCTGGAATGGACAAGGTTGTTCTTGTTGACACACCCGGGCTTGGAGAAATTGACGGGGCTCCACACATCAAGATTGCGGCCGAGTCTGCCAAGGACGCAGATTTGATTCTGTTGGTGGTTGACGGTCCCATGCGGGAAAGCGAGTTTGAGTTGCTGGAGCAGTTGGGCCAGATGGAAAAACGAATTCTGGTTTGCCTCAACAAATCCGATTGGTATAGCGAAAGTGATCGAGACAAATTGATTGGGCAAATCTCGCAACAGGTCCATGGCATTGTCGAGAAACAGGATATCGTGGCGATCCAGGCCGAGTCCGGGTTTCGGTTGCGGCGAGTTGTCTCGGCGGATGGCAGCGAGATGGATGAGAAGGTCCCAGTCGAACCCGATATCAGTCCGCTGGCAGAACAGATGACTCAAGTGCTCAAAAAAGATGGCAAAGATTTGCTGATGGCCAACTTGCTGTTGCAGTCACGCGGTGTGTTGGAAAAAGCCAGAGACCGAGTCAAAGAGTCACTCGACCGAAAAGCCAATCGAATTGTGGACAAGTATATGTGGGGGGCCGGGGGCGCGGCCGCGGTTTTGCCGGGTCCGTTTATTGATTTGGCCGCCGGTGTGGGAATCTCCACAAAAATGATCGTCGATATTGCTGAAGTCTACCAGCAAAAAGTCGACATGGAGACCGCGCAAAAGTGGATCGGCGAAATGGGCAAAAATCTGATCGGCGTGCTGGGAATGAACGTCGCCGCACCGGCGGTTGTCTCGGTCGTGGCTTCATTGATCAAAACCGTACCAGTTGCTGGCACTATCGCCGGAGGCATCATGCAGGGCTGCGTGCAGGCATTGATCACCAAATGGATAGGTGTCGTATTTGTTGAGTATTTCAGCAATGAAATGCAGACCCCTGAGGGCGGATTGGCCGGATTGGCTCGCAGGCGCTGGGAAGAACTAACTACGATTGATGAACTAAGAAAGCTTGTCACGACAGCGCGGGAACGCCTAAAATCAAAATAGTCTCAATCTGAAAAGAGCACACTTGAGCAACTCACCACATCAAACAATCGAAGACTCCCAGTATCGCGCTGCTGTTGCATCCGTTGAGCGCACTCTGGGTAAGCTCAAGGGTTGTCCTGCAGAAGAACGTGAAGAGCTGCAAAAAGATATCGCCGACCTGAACGCGATGTACGAGAAAGTTTCTTCAGGACGAGTCGAAATTGTGATCTTCGGCGAGATCAGTACCGGCAAGTCAGCTTTGATCAATGCGCTGGTCGGACGTGCGGTTGCCGAGGTCGATGTGCAAGGCGGCTGGACCAAGCAGGTTTGGGGCACCAGTTGGGACGGCGCCGGGTATGTGATTCCCGGTTTCGATCGCAGCGAAGTTGTATTGGTCGATACGCCAGGCATCAACGAGATTGGTGGCGAGGATCGCGCTGTACTTGCCGACACCACTGCACGGCAAGCCGATATGATCCTGTTTGTCACGGACTCGGACTTGAACGAAACCGAGTACTCGTCGCTGTTGGCACTGGCGGCGATCCAGAAGCCGATGATCCTGGTGATGAACAAGCTTGATTTGTACAGCGAGTCGCAACGGGAAGATCTACTGCAGGTTCTGCGCGAGCGAGTAGCCGAGGTGATCCCGACCGAGCATATCGTGACCTCGATGGCCGATCCTCGCAAAATCGAATATGTGCAACACCGTTCTGATGGAACTACGGAAACTGAATGGAAGAAGCCCGCACCCGATGTACATGAACTCAAGAGTTTGATCCTGGAGACGCTTGAGAAAGAAGGCCTGGATTTGATTGCCTTGAATGCGGCCATGTATGCGGCCGACAAGAGCGATAAAGTTTCCACGTTGCGAGTCAAAATGCGGAACCGACGTGCCGACCAGGTGATCTGGACGATGGCCGGTACCAAATCGCTGATCGTTGCCTTCGCGCCCGGGATTGTTGACATCATCAGCGGTGTGGCGATCGATGCTCTGATGATTGTCACGCTCTCCAAAGTCTATGGACTGGATTTCTCCATGAGCCAGGCTCGCGGATTAGCCAAAGCCATCGCAAAAGCGGCCGGAATCTTTGCACTTGGTGAATTAACTTCTTACGGGGCCAGTGCTCTCAAGTTCGTTACCGTTTCACTGGGCACACCCATCACGGCCATTCCGCAAGGCGCCGGAGCAGGGTTCAGTTCCTACATTATCGGCAAGGCCGCCAAGCACTATTTTGAGCACGGCGGATCATGGGGTGCCGACTCGCCCAAGAAGGTCGTCCGCCAAATTCTGGACGACACCGACAAAGATTCAGTGCTTAGCCACTTGAAAGACGAAATTCGCAAGCGACTTTCCTGGAATCGTCACGCTGACGCGGTAACCGGATGAGTAAATCGGCTTCACCACCCTACAAAATTCTGTTTGTCTGTATGGGCAACATCTGTCGCTCGCCCGCCGGCGAAGCCATATTGCAACATCAAGTGCAGGAACGTGGTCTGGCGGAGCAGTTTGAAATTGACTCGGCAGGAACCCATGGATATCACATCGGCGAGTTAGCGGATGCTCGCATGCGCAGGACAGGCGAACGACGCGGCTATCAATTCTTGAGCCGTTCACGCAAATTAATCGTGGAAGACCTGGAACGATTCCATCTGGTGATTCCAATGGACTATGACAACCTTGTGCGGACCCGGGCGCTCGATGAAAATCCGCAGGCCAATATCAAATTGCTGAGCGATTTTCTGGGTGACGACTGGCCGGATTACGTTCCAGATCCCTATTATGGCGGGCGCAAGGGGTTTGAATTCGTTTTGGAGATGATTGAAGCTGCCTGTCCGGGTATCATCGAGTTCTTCATCCCCTCGCCAGCATAACAGCGAAGCCGCTTTCTCGTGCAGCAGTCTATTCTTCAATCCATTGAAGCTGAAATCAGCCGAGCTACCGATCGGAACGGGAAGATCGATTCCTGCACTGCTCTGGGTGGTGGATGTATCAACGATGTCTTCAAGGTCACGCTGGACGACAGTCGAAAGTATTGTGTCAAAACAAATGACGCGTCGCTGCTGACGATGTTCTGGTGCGAGTCCGATGGTTTGCAGGCGTTGGCCGGTTGCTCTGCGATTCAGGTTCCCAAAGTCGTTGGAGAACCTGGCTCCGATAAATCCAGATCATATTTGATTCTTGATTGGATCGAGTCCGGTCGACCGCCCGGCAATTTCCAGGAGTTGTTCGGTCGACAACTGGCAGAACTTCATTTGCAATCAAGAAAACCCTCTGCTGAACAAGCCCACGGATTTCATCGAGACAATTTTCTGGGAAGTGCAATCCAGCCCAATCTGGAATCAACTGACTGGATCGAATTCTTTGGCGAACAAAGGTTGCGGCACCAGTTGCGCTGGGCCAAAGATCAGGGACATTCTGGCAAGTTACAAAAGCAGGGTGAATCGCTGTTGGCAAAACTGGATCAATTTTTACTCGACGATGAATATTCGAGTTTGATCCATGGCGATTTGTGGAGCGGGAATTATTTGTGCAATGAAAATGGTCAGCCGGTGTTGATTGACCCCGCCGTCTATTTTGCCAATCGCGAAGCCGAATTCGGCATGATTACCCTGTTCGGCAGCGTGGATGCCGCGTTTTACAGAGCCTACGAAGAAGTTTACCCCTTTCAAGATGGCTATTCAGAACGATTCGAAATCTACAAACTATATCATGTACTC
>CAZOXC010000131.1:0-7377 GCA_964583205.1 uncultured Pirellulaceae bacterium
GTTTGAAGCAAGACTCGGAACTCGATAACGGCTTCTGGGAATGCGGCGGAGTTCATCTGGCCAGATCGATTGGCGAAGCAAGTTCGCTGGCGGGATCCCGAACGCAGTGGACTCTGGAGAAAATTCAACATACAGAATTGGACACGCAGCGACTCGGTGAATTGCTGCCAGGTTTGTTTCAGCCAGATTCTGTGAAAGCCGCTGTGCTATTGCCGGGCGATGCACAAATTGACAACCGCGCTCACCTGGAGTGCTTGCTGGTTGCTTGCCGGAATCTGGGCGTGGACTTGTTTGAACAAGTGGACCTGGTGGACTTCGAACTGCGCGATGAACAACTGATCTCGCTGCGAACCACAGCCGGTCCTTTTTCCGCTGCTGAATTTTGTGTGGCCAGCGGTGCCTGGTCAGAAGCTTTTTTGAAGAAACTGGATATTCAAGTCAGCACGCTGCCGGTGCGAGGTCAAATGTTGGCCTTCAAACTTCCGCAGCGCCTTTTTGACAGAATTGTGACCGAGGGAGCTCGCTATCTGGTGCCCCGAAAAGATGGCTGGGTGATCGTCGGATCGACGCTTGAACACGCCGGCTTTTCCAAAGAACTCACGCCGGACGGGCTAAAAGGTTTGTACGATTTCGCCAATGGATTGTTCACCGAACTGGATGCCGCCTCTTTGAAAAAGCGCTGGGCCGGACTCCGCCCCGCGACGTTCGATGGATTCCCCTATATCGGTCGTTGCTCCAAGATCAGCAATCTGATTGTTGCTACCGGCCATTTTCGAGTCGGGTTGACGACATCGACAGGGACAGCCGTAATTGTTAAAGATATTGTGAAAGGAACGGACCCGATGTTCGACATTACACCGTTCCGGATCTCGCGCGGCTGAAATTCAGTCAGAGCCACCACCAGAAAAATTGCATGAACTCCAACATCGAACCAAATTCGCTGGCCGTGATCGGTGCCGGACCAATCGGTCTGGAAGCCGCTTTGTATGCTCGCGTGCTGGGATTGGATGTGCAAGTCTTCGAGGCCGGACAGATTTGCGACCATGTCAGACAGTGGGAACAGGTGCAATTGTTTACGCCCTTCCAGCTCAACTCGTCCAGCTTGGGACTTGAAGCGATCCGGACTCAGTTTCCCGATCATCAGTTTCCGGACGCCGCACAACTTCACTCGGGGCAACAATGGGTAGACAGCTACTTCCAGCCGCTTGCCCAAACTGATCTGTTTTCTGATCGGATTCACAGCGGAACTCGAGTCCTGGCCGTTGGCCGTGATTTCCTGACCAAACCAAAGTTTGTCGGGCAGCCGGAACGAGACGATTATCAATTTCGTTTGCTGCTGGAAAATAGCGACGGGCAGCGAAGTGAAACATTTGATTTCGTGATTGACGCTTCAGGCACGTTCGGCCAACCCAACAGCCTGGGCACCGGTGGAATCCCGGTGCCGGGAGAATCGGATCTGGTCAAGCAACATTTGGGACAACGGATTTTTCAGTCGCTGCCGCAGCTTGATCAAGCACAGATCGCCGATCGAACCGTCTTGCTGATCGGAGCCGGTTACTCAGCAGCCACCAATGCGGTCGCACTTTCCAAACTGGTTTCGGCCAGCCCACAAGCTAAAGTCATCTGGCTCACTCGCAGTAAACCTGGTCCGACCGGCCCGGTTAAGATCATTGATAACGACTCGTTGCCCTATCGAGTCGAACTGTCTCGTCAAGCCAACCAACTGGCAATCGAAAACGAGCAGTTTGAATGGATCGCTGGAGCGATTGAAGAAATCGCATTCGAACAGGATCAATTTGCTGTCACTCTCCAGTCAGCGGAACTGGAATCGCCCGACAGCGATTCGCCTCCGCAGACAATTCAGTGTGACTTGATCGTTGCCAACACCGGATACCGTGGCGACTTTGAGATGCTGAGCGAACTTCAGGTTCATCGCTGCTATGCGACCGATGGTCCGATCAAATTCGCGGCCTCTTTGATGGGGCAGGACAGTGCCGATTGTATGTCGCAGTCCTCCGGCGGCCCTGAAGTGCTTGCCACCACGGAGCCCGGCTTTTTCGTTTTGGGTTCCAAGCTTTATGGACGAGACAACCGCTTTTTGTTTACGCTGGGCCTGGAACAAATTCGAGATGTATTCAAAGTCATTCTGCAACGCGATTCGCTAGACTTGTACCAAACCCAATTACCCAGTGGAGCTTCGCCAGCCTGATGAATTTACCAACGATTCCCAGGATCGATATTGATCATCTTGACCAGGTTTGGTTTCAAGTTGCCGGTACTCGATGCAATCTGGAATGCGGGCACTGTTTTATCAGTTGCAGCCCGAAAAATAAGTCTTTCGATTTCTTGACACTGGATGTGGTTAAAGCCCGGCTGGAAGAAGCCGTGAAACTGGGCGTTAAGGAATTCTATTTCACCGGTGGTGAACCGTTCATCAATCCTCAGATGACGGAAATCCTGTTGGAGACTCTCAAGTACGGACCGGCTACCGTGTTGACCAACGGTACCGTGATGAAGACAGAATGGCTGGAGCGTTTGCACAAAGCTGAGCAGCAAAGCACGTACGGACTTGAGTTCCGAGTCAGCATTGACGGGTTCTCGCCCGAAACCAACGACGTTATTCGCGGCGAGGGTTCGTTCGAACGAGCGATTGCGGGCGTCAAGATGCTGGTTGAGTATGGTTTCATGCCCATCATCACAGCGGTTCGCACCTGGAGCGACGAAGAAGATTTTGATGTGATTCAGGCATTTACAAAAACGCTGAATCAAGCCGGTTACAAACGACCTCGGTTGAAAATCCTGCCCACGCTGCAAATCGGGGCAGAAGAAAACCGCACTCGAGGTTACTCGGTATTGGAACGAATCACTCCCGAAATGATGGCCGATTTTGACGAGACGCTGCTGGTCTGTCACAACAGCCGGATTGTCACCGACCGAGGCGTTCATGTTTGTCCAATCCTGATCGAAAAACAAGACTCGTTGATGAGTGACAACTTGAACGACTCACTACAAAGTTATCCGCTGGCGCACGGTGCCTGCTTTACCTGTTATCAGTACGGAGCAATCTGCTCTAATGCAACCGGCAGGAATCTTGAACGCAAAAGTCAGGACGATAACGAGCCGGCGTCTCCGGTTGAGCGCAAACTCTCCAAGTAACGATTGAATTAATGGACTCTTATTCACGAATAGCCTGCCTCGGCGGAATTTACAGCAACTACCGGGCACTGCAATCTGCACTTGCCGACATCGAACAGAAGAACGTCGATGCGATTTTCTGTCTGGGCGACCTGGGAGCGTTCGGACCACATCCCGATCGAGTTTTCCCCTTGCTCCACGAGCACAACGTGAGTTGTCTGCAGGGCAACTATGATGACTCGATCGGCAACCGATTGGATGATTGCCAATGCGGATACACAGACCCTCGCGACAACCATTTTGCCCAGATCAGTTACGACTATACACTGGCCAATACCTCGGACAAAAACCGCGCCTATCTGCGGAACCTGCCCAAACAAGCTCGCCTGAAAATGGGCCAGCAGGAGGTATTGTTGTGCCATGGAAGCCCACGACGGGTCAATGAATTCCTGTGGGAATCCGCAACATCGAACGCCTTCCTGGAACACCTTTGTCAGGAAAATCAGGCCGATGTGGTTGTGGCAACGCACACCGGTATCAAGTGGCAGAGAGCTCTGGAAAACAACAAACAGTTTGTCAATGTTGGCGTATTGGGTCGGCCCGAGAATGATGGTCAGCTCAATGTGTGGTACACGATCCTTGGCCTGTCAGACGATCAATCGAAAGCCGAAGTTGAATTTGTTCCGGTCGAATACGATCACGAACAACTGGCCAGCGAAATGAGGCAGGAGAACTTGCCGGAAGAATTCGTGGCGACCATTGAAACTGGTTGGTGGACGACTTGTCTGGAAATTCTTCCCGGCAAAGAAAGACGACAAGGCCCACATTAATTCAGCTCGAAATCCAAAAACGAGTAGTTCACGTCGACCATCAGCACATTCCCCTGGATCATGATTGGCTTGATCTCGCAAGTCACTTGCGAACCAAGAACATTGACGACCGCGTCGATTAACAATTGACAGGTCGCTTCGTCGCCTCGCACAATCAATCGCGCGCCGCCAAACTCGATCATGTTGGCAAAATCCAGCTCCGTGAACAAATCGCCCTCCAACGGACGTCCGGCGAGATAAATCTGATCTTGCTCAACGACTTCGTGAACTCCGTTGAACGGAAACAGGTAATATTCGTTGAACTCCGGGTCATCCATGTGCCTGGCGAAATAAGAATCCTCGACCAGATTCGGAAACAGAAAGATCGGTCGGCGATCAGTGGATGTGGTTGCGTTGATCAATGCCACTGTTTCCTGCCACGGTTCATTACGACTCTGAAACGCAGCTCGGTTGTAAATCCGGTTCATGAAAATCGGATTGTTGACCACGACCCAGCCAGTCACAAAGAGACAGGCCACGATCAACAGAGTCCTGGCACGAATGCGGGCGATCAAAAATCCGCTCAAGATGACCATCGCCGTACTCGACAATATCGTAAATCGAGGATGTGCCAAACTGACAAACTGGATACTTGCCAACGCGCACACCAACGCCACCGGCAGAATCGCCAGACAGCCCAACACCAGAGCCGGCACGAGCGGTTGATCGCGACCCTCTGCCGAACCATGATGGTTTTTGTTCGAGCGGACGCCGTCCAGAATGGACAAGCCCAAGGGCAGGGCACACAAAAAGATGGCTTGCCAGGAATTCTGTCGAGTGTAGGCCATCAGATCCTGAGCAATCGCCCAATCGTAGCCTCGCCCCTGTATCGCCAGGGCTTGAATCAACTCCGGCAGGATTGCCAACCCAACTACCAAGACAGTTGCCGCAATAATCAGTTGTCGCTTTCTATCGCCAACATTCCGATCCACAGCCAGCAACACCAAAACAAACTCGCACCCGATCACCAGGATCGTCGCATAGTGCAGATAAAACAACAGGATCGCTGTGACTGCCAGGCAGATCAGCCATACCCAATCGGAAAGCCGCATCGTTTCGCGATCGCGATTTGAAACGAGCCGCTGGTAGCAGGCCAATAGAGCAAACAAGTGAACTATGAAAACGCATTGAGCAAGCGCGTAGGAACGGGCTTCGGACGAGTAGTAAACGAAGTCATAGTGCAATGCGAAAAGAACGACAGTCATGCATCCAGCCAATGCCGAACGAGTGTGCCGAAAGACCAGCCAGCCCGAAAACAGGATCGTCAAAAGTCCCGACACCATTGAAAGCAGCCGCAATCCTAAAGCTGGTTGGCTGAGTTGCCAAATGTCCGCAAAGGGTTTCACCAGCAAAAAATACAGCGGGCTCTGATTTCCGATGGCTGCTCTATCGACTAACTGCCGAAAGTCGCCACTAACGGTCCAACTCGTATGCAGCTCATCGATCCAGAGGGGTTCTTGCACCAGAATAAATCGCAGCCAGACACCCAAGGCTACCGGCACGGTCGTGAGAAACAGCAGCCAGATCGCAGATTCCTGCGGGGCGAATGATCGGCCGTCGAGTTCTTGCGGAATCGAATCTTTTTGTTGCATCTCGCTCATAATTGCGAGACGATTCTAACTTAACTCGGTTGGCTGCGAAATTGATCAAGCCGCCGAGAGCTCAGAAAAGTTCCTTACAATCGCCAGTGGCTTAATGCCTCGATTGCGCATGCGGAGTTGAGCAAGTTCAATTTGATCGGCTCCAGCTTCTTCGGACTGGTGGACCAGGATCGCGCCGTCCACAACCGGATTGTGCAGGAAACTGCGCTGATTAAGGAAATTCACGTCCCCAACATCGATCAAGACAAAATCGAACTGGCGACTCAACAAGTTTGAAAATCGAGACAGATATTCGAAAGCGGATTGGGCCAGATTATTGATCTTGGTTTTTCGAATCGCAGCCAGAGTGATATTTTCAGAGACCGACTCGATCAATGACTCCTCGATCGGTTCACGCTTGGCCAGACCTTCCAGCCAACTGACTTTTTGTTCGACCCCGGAAAACAAAGTCAGGGTCGCCGATTCCACATCGGCATCAATTAACAAAACTCGCTTACCTTTATTGGACAACCAGCGTGCCACGCAGGTGCTAACGACGCTCTTGCCAATATGACGGCCCATGCCGCAAACGCCGATACGGTTTCCAACTCGATCCACCTGCGACCAGATGGACTCGCCAATCTGAGCAACCAACTTTTCGTGTCGGCGGGAAAACCGCATAGCGGACTTGGGCCAGCGAAAGGCGTCCACCTGCCAACTCGCTTTGATAGCCGAATCGGCCAGTGACTTCTTAAAGCGAGCGGTCGGTTGTTGTGGATGAGGCTGGTCGATGAACTCTGAATTTTCAGAATTGGTGGCTGGCTCGCTCTGCAGAGTTGGAGTGGCGGTCTGTTCAGTCGCAGCAGTTGCGCCGGCACCGGCTGCGGAGACTTGCAGGTTCTCGGTCGGCCAGTCGCCCGGCACATAAGCCACCGAACGGCAGACAGCCGCTTTGGCGGTGGGATTGTTGGTATCCAGCGAATTCACGGCCAGCACATCAATGCGGGCATTCTCAACACGGACTCGATGCCAGCCTTGCTCGACCGTCCCCGCAAACGCCTCTTCAATCACTGTCGAGACTTGGGTTTCCGGAACTATTTCACCCGATCCGACCCAATTAGAATCGATCGACAACTCGCCAACCGCATCGGATTTCGAGGCCGCGGTGTGGCTAAATTTAACTGGAAAATGCGGTGCGCGTATTGTCGCGCCCTCAACCAGCTCCGGAGCAATAATATACTCCCTTACCTTTTTGACCCCGGAACCATAACCGTTGACCGACGTGGATTGTGTAAAGGTACTCATTGGTACACTCGTTGAGTTGATACTTGCCGAATATAATCAGAGTGAGAAAACCGATTATCATTTGAAGCGAGTCAAAGAACTCCTCCTTAAATGAGATCGGTTGGCTACTGCAACGGCTTGAGGTTTGACAGTCCACAGAACCAATGTATCGCGACTCAGTCGTTAGATCTTCAAACTCATGGCTGAACAATCGCGACAATGAATTCCGCTTTGCCAGTTTGGCGGACTGTTCAAAACAGAATCACTGGCACAATCGATATTTCTTAACACACCAAGATATCAACAGCACTGTAACACGCTCATCGCACAAACGGATTTCTCCATGGCCATTGTTGAAAAGTCAGCTACTTTCGACCGCATCGAAGAACAGCTGAACCACCAAATACTGTTGCTTGATGGAGCGATGGGCACGATGGTCCAGGCACTGGGTCTGGAAGAAAACGACATTCGGGGCGAGCGATTTGCGGATCACACCAAAGAGCTGAAAA
>CAZOXC010000132.1:0-7371 GCA_964583205.1 uncultured Pirellulaceae bacterium
CAACAACGAATGGATGATCGGATTTGCTTCGCAAAACATAAAGGAAACCAGAAAGTTCATCATCGTGTTCTGGGGCGTCGACGAACAGAGGTTCGTCATCCAGATTGACCGCCGTGAACAACGGATGCGGGTCGTGCCCTGCTGGCATGATACGACGACCAGCGAGGTCACGCCAAAGAGCTTTTTGAAGCGAACGAAGTAGCAAATTAGACTCAGTGCCGTTGTCGTAAATCACGCGAAGCCGCCTGTCGATGCGCCCATGATCATCTTCAAACTCTTCGCCAAGGTGAGCAATGAAAACTTTGTTGCCTTCGACGATAAACAGGTCACCAAGCCCAATACTGCCTTCCGTCAGATACCGCTCGGTAATTCGCAAACCTGAATCAAGCTCACTCTGCACTTGATCAAAGACGGGACGAAACTCATCGAAGTCTTCGCATGGTTGTCGCCGGGCAATCTCTTCAGCCACCTTGATTTCAGCTCGAGAACGTACGTGCTTCAACTCTGTCAAGTCGTTGTCTTGCGATGATTCAACACCCAGTGCTTCTAGAAGCTCTTCGTCACTTTTGGTTTCATACTCAGCACCATCTTCCTTCACGACGTCACTACCGTTAAGCAAACCGTCAGGATCCATGTCTTGCAGCAATGCGACACATTCGTCGGATTCGCGAATCTGACCCAGCCGTACAGCATACAGCCGCTCAAAGATGTCGTTCTGTTCGCCATGGGCAGGCACACGCTTGTGCTCGGCTACAAACCGTTGGATCTCCTCGAACCCCGCGATGATGCGTTCTTCTTTGGCGGTATACTTTTTGGGTTTCGCCACCTTGGTCTCTACGCCAAGATCCGCCAACAACGCATCGTCATCGTCAGTAAAAGTGCTTTTCTTTTTCCTAGCCATTTGATGACTCCAATTTCATGCGTTGCAAAAAAGCGATCCCTTCGGCCATCTTCTTTTCCCAAGCGTCCGGCGACGTTAGCGATGGCAATCTTCCTCGCTCGTTCTTGAATTTTAACGCACGCTTGGCCAGTTCCCTCGCCTCATCAGGCGACATTTGAACTTTCTTGGCCGTGATGATCGCAGCCACCTGCTTCAAACTACTTTCACTCATCGACTTTGCCAGTACAGCATACGCTTCACTGAACGGGTTGATGCGATCGATCAAATCCATGTCCAAGTCGGTAACATTCATCGCAAAACGTCGCACGCCGTCGATCAATGCCGTGTTTACCACCACACCACTGGTTCCGTCACCGCTAATACCCGTTCCGCTGATCCCAACATCCCCATCTAAATCATCAAGCGAAAGCTTGCCCTGCTGTACCATGTTGACTGCGGCCACTGCACGTTGACGAACGGCTTCCTGATCTTCCGCCTCAAGCTCAGGGTACAGTTCCTCGATGATCTTCCCCATTTTTACCTGAGTCAGTTCTTCAGGAATGAGTTCCTCATCAAACATGCCTCGCTCGACTGCAACTTTGTCTTGAATGAAGCTGGTGATGATCTCATTCAAGTCCTCGATGCAAATTCGTTGGGCCTCTGGCGACTTCAAATCTGCCAAGCCACTAATCTCAAGTTGAATGGTTCCGGTCGATTCATTGAAGCCGACATTGTTTCCGTCTGGATCGTAGCCTTCATCTCCATAGTCAAAGCCATCCTGAGCCTCGTTGGTCTTTCGCTTTGGCGTAAACTCGAAACGAGGAGCCAGCACCTGCTCCATCAGCAAACTGGCTGCGATTGCTTTCAGCGTATCGTTGACCGCTTCGACAACCTTTTGCTCCGCTGCATCCGGTTCAGCGATCAGGTTTGTAAACTTCGCCCGTGACTTGCCGGGAGCATCGCGTGTCGCCCGACCGATGATTTGAATGATCTCGGTCAAACTGGAACGATATCCAATCGTTAACGCGTGCTCGCACCAAATCCAGTCAAACCCTTCTTTGGCCATTCCAAGTGCGATGATGATATCGACGTGGTCTCGATTGTTTTTTTGTGCAGGATCACGAAGCGAACTGAGTACGTTGTCACGATGAGCCGGATCAGAATCGTCGACAAGGTCCGCCACTCGCAACACACGCCCATCCGAAATTTTGACTTTTTGAAAACCAGTCTTAGGATCAGTGCCCTGCCATTCACCCAAGGAATCAAGGATGTGTTCGACTTCCTTGATTTTATCCTTCGTGCTTTCCCGTGAGTTGACGCTAGGGATATGGATGATTGTCTTTTGGCCGGGATCGAGGACATCGGTCAAGTCATCAGCGTAGTCACCACTGTAAAAGTAGTATCCCAGATCCAACTGTTTCAAGTGCGTGTAGCCACTCAATTGCTCGTAATACGTGTAAGTCACTGACTCGAATTTGGCTTCGTCTTCCGGGTGAAGGACTGCTTCGGCATCGCCACGAAAATAGCTGCCTGTCATCGCAACCAAGTGAACTTTGTCGCGACCAATGAACTGGCGGACATGTTCGCCCAGCTTATTGTCCGGGTTAGCGGAAACATGATGGAACTCGTCGACCGCAATCAGCCGGTCATCAAAGGCTTCGATTCCATATTTATCGACGGCAAAACGAAACGTCGCATGAGTGCAAACCAGCACCTTGTCATCCGATTCAAGGAACTTGTTGACCGCGTCCACCTTGCCACCATCGGTGCCGGGAGCATTGCAAAGGTTCCAGTGTGGCTCAACATGCCAGTCAGCCCAAAAGCCAAACTTCTTAAGCGGTTCATTAGCAAAGCTAGAGCCAATCGACTTTTCCGGCACGACAATAATGGCCTGTTTCACGCCCTGATTTTCAAGCTTGTCCAAAGCGATGAACATCAACGCACGACTTTTGCCGGAAGCCGGAGGTGACTTGATCAGCAAGTACTGTTCGCCACGTTTCTGGTATGCACGCTCTTGCATGTCACGCATTCCCATTTCATTGGATCGCGTGCTTGCTCCCGTTTGCGGGTAGTTGACGGTGATTGCAGGTGCTTTCCCCGCAGCCGACTTGTTTTTTGGGTCGCTCATTCTTCGGACTCGTTTTTCGGTGGTTGCTTTTTGCGTTTGAGTTCGTCTTCTAATTCTTCAAGTTGTTTAAGATCATCTTGATCCGCCGCAATCGCTTCAGTCCTTTTTCTATTCTGATCGAACTCGCTGTAGCGTTCATGAGCAATTTTTTTCATCGCTTCATGGCTAATCGTTCCGGGGCCATCCAATATTGGTTGATCATTGAATGCCAACATTCGATCCACATTTTGTTGCCAAAACGCCAGCGTCAAATCATTCTTCTGCTTGACACGCAGCTCCGCTTGTTCAAGGAAAATCGTGACAAGTCGCTCAAGTGTGTCGATCTCATCGGCGGACAAATAGTTTTTGGCGACGACAACATCCTGTTTTCTGACTCGACTTCCTTTCCATGTCGTCAAAGCCATATTCGGCGAATTCGGATCCGCCCGATCAACAATCAGTTCAGCAGCTGTCTGGCTGGTTGCTGCAAATAGAAGTTTGTTTTGTACGAAGGCAAAAAACAGCTGCGTCTGTTCTGTGACAATTTGATAGTCGCTACTCAGAGCGAACAAGTCGCGCACTTTTTGATAAAACCGTTTCTCAGATGCTCGGATTTCGCGAATACGAGCCAGCAACTCATCGAAATGATCCCAGTCGCCGGGATTCTTGAGGCGTTCATCGTCCATGACGAAGCCTTTGACCAGATATTCCCGCAGGTTGGCGGTTGCCCATTGGCGAAATTGAGTTCCACGAGGGGAGCGAACGCGGTAGCCGATGGCGAGGATCAAATCGAGATTGTAGAAGGTGATTTTGCGTTTTACCTCGCGATTTCCTTCTTTTTGAACTGTTAAGGATTCCTTAACAGTTGCCTCTGCGGCCAACTCACCTTCGGAAAAAACATTCTTTGTGTGAAGGGAAATATTGTTCTTCGTGGTTTGAAACAGTTCAGCGATTTCAAGCTGGGTCAGCCAAACCGTACCGCCCTGGACTCGTAAATCGAGTCGCGTGACTCCGTCTTCAGAGGTATAGAGAATCAGGTCGCTCATCTGTTTGCCTCCGATTCAATTGTACCTGTTTGTCGAGTCGCTCTTCCAGTAACTCTGCGATTTCCGCGCCTCAGCGTTTCAACCATTACGAGGGGAGAATTGAAACGCAGAGGCGCGGAGATCGCAGAGGAACGTGGGTTTGGGCGATCGGTCATTTTGAATCTTTCGATGTCATTTTCGTGTACATCTCGAAGAGTTTTTCGAGTCGCTCAGTATCGTTCTTGAAGCGACGGCCAATGTAGATGCGTTCGAGCGTTTCGTCGTTTCGTTCGTGGGCTTCACGAAGGTTGGTTGGCATTTGTTCCGGGTCATACAGGTCCGCAATTGTCGCAGGGAAATGCGATTCACGTGCGATCAAAACCCGTTTAGTACATTCCTGAAGTTCGTTGACATTTAGGTCCGTTAGAATCGGAACCGGGAACGTATTCCAACCTAAGGTGTTTGCGTATCTGTAGTCATTCTTCATCCGCCCGCAAATCGTAGAAATCCAGACTAGGTGCAGGCGGCTTACCAAAATTGAAAAAAGAAGCTTCTGCTGCGATTCGCAGAAAAAAGCATTGTCGTTAGCAATCGAGCCCGCAGGCAACAAATCAGTTGCCAAATACTCTCGTGAAACAGATGTAGTACGTGCGACTGCTACACTGTTGTAGCTCCCCGTAGAACTTGTAAGCTCGAACCGGTGTGGCGACTTTGACAGAACTTCACGAGTACTCTTTTTGTCGCTGTCCAGTCTGCACTGGGCAACTTTGCGAATTCGGTTCGCTATTCCGGGGATCCTCGATGCAATCTCTAAATCGTCGTCTTGAATTAATAAGACGTAGCGTACGATGCCTTTGGATATTTCCTGTGAACCAACGTAACGCCTTATATATCTCGCAGCTTCAGGAGATTCCAACACCAATTGTCGATGCTCGGCAGACGTTAATGTGAGGTTGCTCCCGCAATTTGGAATGCTACCCCTAATTATTGGCGGCAATGTGTGGATTGGAGTCGAATTTTCATTCACTATGTCCACAGTAGCAGATGTCAGATATGGATTTACATGAGCACATTCCAAAACGCCGGACTCATCAAAAATTTGCCGCTTCCCATTTGTTTTAGTGTCGAATCCAACGATGACGACAATGACACCTGCGTTTTTGGATGCGAGGTTTTTCCAAAGAAACGATGTGTGAGCGAAGCGAATACTTACATTGCTATCTAGGAACGGTTGCCAAAACTTCGGCACTGATTGTCCTTGGCAAACTGAATTCGTGCTAACAAATGCACATGCTGCATCGGTTGCAGTCAAATACCTTGCTGCAAGAATATACCATCCCAAGACATAGTCGATCGTCGAGGCTCGGTATCGTGTCCCATCGGTCAAATCCTTCAGCTCTTTTTTCTGAACTGAAGTTTGCTTTGTTAGTCCTGCGAAGGGTGGATTTCCACAAATGTACGTCTCACCACCCTCGTTCTCGAAATCCATTTCAGTTTGATCTAGCGGCGTGCTAAACAAGTCATCCGACGTTATCTTGACTCCTGTTCCAGTCGGCGGACAAATCTTCAACCAATCCAAAAGAAGAGCGTTGCCGCGAGTGATCCAGTTCTTTGCATCCAATGGCAGGAACTCAAGCAAAGCCAGCTTTTGCCCTCGATACAAAACGTCGCATTGATACTCAGCGATGATCAAAGCCAAACGAGCAATCTCTGCCGAGAAGTGTCGCAGTTCGATGCCGCGAAAGTTTGTCAGCGGAATATCGCTGCGACGATTTTCTTCGCCGCGAAGCTTGTTGATCTCGGCTTCGATCTCCCGCATCTCTTTGTAGGCAATCACCAGAAAGTTGCCCGAGCCACACGCAGGATCAAAAACACGAATGCGAGCCATTCGGTTGCGTAGATTCAACAATTTGCGTTTGTTGTCTCCCGCTTCCTCCAACTTGGATCGCAAGTCATCAAGAAACAACGGGTTAAGCACTTTCAGGATGTTGGGAACACTGGTGTAGTGCATCCCAAGAGCACCACGCTCTTCGTCATCGGCTACGGCCTGAATCATCGAGCCAAAAATGTCAGGATTGATCTGTGTCCAATCCAGATGGCCAACATGAATCAGATAGGATCGGGCGATCTTGGTAAACTTGGGGGCGTTTGGCGAACCAGAAAACAGACCGCCGTTCACGTAAGGGAATTGATCGGCATACGGGCGGACTTTTTCTTTGTTGCGGTCAGTGCCCTTAATATTCATCGACCGAAAGATCTCGGTCACAATCTCGTGAGCGTTCGTCCCGTCACTCATTTGCTCGACGGTACAGGTAAATAGGTTGTCACCTCGAAATATCCCGGTGTCTTCAGCGAAAAAACAGAAGATCAGCCGTGCGAAGAAGTGGTTCATTTCTTCTCGTCGCTCAGCGGTGTCCCATTCCGGGTTATGCTGAAGCAATTCAACATACAGCCGGTTCAGCCGCGATGTCGCCTTAATATCGAAGGCATTATTGCGGATCTCCTTGACCGTTGTGATGCCAGCCAACGCCAAGAAGAACCCAAAGTGATCAGCCAATTTTTCGAAGTCGCAGACAAGTGTCTCGCCCTCGACGATATTCTCTGCCTCGATGGTCTTGCCATCGGTCGCCAGCGCGTATTTGACTTTTCGTTTAGCTGTTTCAGGGCTGTCAACCAACGCCTTCAGTGACTCGGTAACTTTGCCTTCATCACAGACCAGAAGATGGATGTTCTTAGTCTGAAGGACGCCACCTTCCAGATCACTTTTGTTTGACGCTCCCTTCTTTGAACGTTCAATCTTTAGCTTTTTGATCGTCGTCGCTTTATTGCCAAACGTTTCAAGAAACGAAAAAGCAAAAGACTCCCGATCAAAGGGAGCCTCGACCAAGTCAGAGACAGCTTGTTCAATTTCAACAGCGTTCAATTTATGGAGGGTTCCAAGGATTGCAACAGAATTTCAAGATTATAAGGAATTGGCAGATTTTCTTGCAGCCGAGCATTGTGAAATCGGTGTAAACCAAAGGAAAGAACGCCGATTCAGAAATCAAGCGGGCAATTGTGATGTCGGAGTCGCTGGATTGGCCATAATTCTGTCGCAAAACAAAACCGCTATTATTTTTGGTGATACTTGTGTGCAGGCCGTTAAATAATCCAGCCAGTATCAATGGCGTTTGGAACCTTTGGTTTCGAAATGGACCTAAAGCTCGTCTCGCTGCCCTTGGTGACACGCACCCGGGTAGTCTTCGAAATGGGCGAATAGCTTCAGCTGATTGATTAACCAGTGGATAAATCGCTTGAACTGTTCCGAAAACCCCACAAAAACCGGGTTTAAAAAAGTTTTGTCATTTCCTGGCCCCTGC
>CAZOXC010000133.1:0-4232 GCA_964583205.1 uncultured Pirellulaceae bacterium
GCAAGAGGCCCATCAGGAGATATCGAACGACGACTTGCAGCCAGCCCGGTAATTCCAAGGGCCCTGCGACAAGCGCGGCAATGATCAGCGTCGCTGACTGGCTGCCCGAGTTTCCTCCGCTACTGATCACCAGCGGGATAAACCAAGCCAGCCAGTAGACTTCTTCCAGCCGCACTTTGTATTGACGCAAAGCCCAGGCAGTCAGAGCGGCGAAGAAAAACAGGATTGCCAACCAGATGCCACGTTTCCAGGACAAGGTAAAAATCCCGGTTCGCAGGTAGGTCTCTTCCAAAGGCTCGACCGCAACTGATCGATGCGCGTCTTCTGTGGCTTCTTCATGGACCACATCGATTACATCATCGTGGGTGATAATTCCCAGCATGCGATACTCTGCATCGACGACTGGAATCGCCAACAAGTCCATGCGGGCAACTTTATTGGCGACTTCTTCCTGATCATCATCGATGTTTGCAGTAACAACGTCCGTTTCCATAATGGTTGAAAGGATCGTATCGGGAGTGCGAAAACTGGAAACCAGTTGGCGTGCCGAAACAATGCCTCGCAAGTGGTCATCCTCGTCGACGATATACAGATAGTAAATCGTTTCGAATTCTTCTGCTTGTTGCCCAAGTTCCTGTAGTGCGCGAGCAACGGTCAGGGACTCGCCCAACTTCGCGACCTCGGTCGTCATCATCGCGCCGGCAGTGCCTTCGGGATACTGGCTCAGGCGAATGGCTTCACGTCGCTCGTCGGCCGGCAAGCGGGACAGCAAGTCCGTTCGAACTTCGTCCTCCAGGTCCTGCAGGATATCGACACGGTCATCGGCGGCAAGCTCGGCCACCAATTCAGCCACTTGATCTCGATTCGCCGACTCCAGAACCTCGATTTTGCGTTCCAGATCGAAATACGTGAAGATCTCGACCCGGTTATTGATGTCCGTATACTGAATAACGTCCCAGGCCTCGGTGGCTGTCAGCCCTTCCATGAACTCGGCGGTGCGAGCTGGATGAAGCGCAGCGCAAAACTCACTCAACTCTTGTGAATTATTCAGAGCGAGCGCTTCGCGAATCTCGGGTAAATAAAGAGTGTTGATCATTTTTGCCGGCATGATCGAAGTAGAACGGGAAGGGTTCAATCATTGACTCGGCACAGCCCAGCGTCAATTCCAAATCGTTAAAACCCTCCGGTACTGAGTGATTCCGGTCGGCAATCTGAGTCAATCGGATTTGGCGACGTTGAAGTTTCCAGGACCTACAGGACTTGAGAACGAAAAAGGGCGGGCCGGACATTCCAGCAGTTTAGCAGCAAAACTCGTCAGGCCCACAGATCGCCAGCGATTGTCTGGCGATGAATCGAGGCGACTGAATGTGCTTGACCGAGTGAGCTTGGACAAGTCACTCAGCAGTGCGGCTGGAGTCTTTTTATTCCAGATCGTACAACCAGGCGTCCTGAGCGATTTTTTCGACCTTTTCATGATCGCAATACAGCCAGGAAACCTGCTGCACGATTTTCGTCAAATAGGCCCGTTCGAATTCGGCCTCGGTGGTGCCAATCGCCGGTCGAGCGTGTGAGCGAGGAAACTCGAATTGATCGGGACCGTGAACGAAAGTTGCGTATCCATCGTTGTTGATATCAAACACCGTCGACGTGATCATCGAGCGGCCTTTGAACATGGTCGACCCTTCATGAATCGAATAATTTGAAATCTGGACCGCAACTACCATGTCTGCCTGGAAATCCTGGCCCAGTTTGTTGTGGTCAATTTCATTCCAACCGTTTTGATCTTTCCAGTTTTCAACGTCCGTGGCTGGAACCAATTCAATTTTTTTGATGTTGGCCTGTAGTTCCGAGATCAGCATCCGCGTGACAATTTCGGACAGAGGATCCGGACCATAGGAAGATGCCTCGGATTCGCAGATCACGACGACCCGTTGGTCTTTCAAACCCGGGAAGACAGCTTTTATCTTGTCACCCTTCACGAAGTACAAAAGTTGAGCCGTGGTGCCTACACATCCAGGTTGGACGGTCAGCAACAAACCCAGGCAGAATATCGCCAAGGCTCTTGAAAAAGAACTTTTACCAAGAGTTGTCAATCGACCATCCATGGTTCACCTGACTCAAAAGAAGAATCTGAAAATCCAAACAACCATAGCCAAGAGCAGGAACACGATCGCCGCGCCCAGCAAAAACCACTCGCTGGGCGGATAGTACCAGCGACCGGTAAAAATTGGCAATAAACTCCATGCCGAAAGAACGAATACCATAACGCCCAGGTAAGCACCCGCCGGATTGGATTTGACACTCTCGATTACTCGACCCCTGGTCAATAACGACCAGGAAGTTGTCATCCCACAAGCAGGGCAGGGCCGACCGTATCGCAACAGTACTCCGCAAGGCGGAAATCCCAGTTGCCGGTGCGTACCGACACCATGAGGATTGGGAGTTAATACTCGAGCTGTAATCAGCAAACCAAAACCGACGGTTGCCGTAACAGCCAAAGCGACTCGCCAGAAGCTACCAAGTTTCGATGGCTCCCCGTTCATTCAGCAAATTCTGGGGGGAAAGTAGGGATATGAATGGAAGTCCACAAGGTCATTGATTGCATGATCTCCGTGCTGGCAGGCGAATTCTTTGAATTAATCAAGCTCTTCCAGCTCACAAGCATATTCTTCATCTATCCTAATTCGCCGAATCGACTGTGCTTTACCTGATTCCTCATTGATTTCCACAATTGAGCCACAGAGCTGCACGTCATTCTGGGCAACGTGAAAAGTCTTGGGTCGAAACGTCACGGTGGTTTCGACAACATTCTCAATCACTCGGCCCAGAATACTTTCGTGTGGACCGGTCATGCCCACATCGCATTGAAACGCGGTACCACCGGGCAAGATTTGTTCGTCGGCGGTCGGCACATGAGTATGAGTTCCCAGCACAGCCGAGACTCGACCATCCAGGTAGCGCCCCATCAACTGCATGTCACTGGTCGCTTCGGCATGCATGTCGACCAGAATGATATTCACATCGTCGTCGAACGAGTCCAGGATTCGGTCGACGCATTTGAAGGGACAGTCGGCCGGCTTCATGAAAACTCGACCGATCAAGTTGACGATCGCAATTTTTTGGCCGAAGCGAGTCAGAATCGTGTGACCACGTCCGGGAGCGTCCTGGGCAAAGTTGGCTGGACGCACAATATTGTCTTTGGAATCCAGGGTTTCCAGAATATCACGTTTGCGAAAAGCGTGATCGCCCAGCGTAATGCAGTCGGCACCGGCGGTATCCACAAGTTTGCGGTAGATCGATGGCGTGATGCCGGATCCGGAGTCGGCGTTTTCACCATTCACAATCACCAGGTCAAGCGATTCTTTGCGGCGCAAGCCTGGCAGCGCCTGGATCGCGATTTGAATTCCAGGTTTACCGACGATGTCGCCGACCATCAAGACTTTCACTTTGGGTTACCGCCTAATTGTTGCTTGTAATTGTTTGACCCATCGATCGAGCCTACTTGGCCAATTCAATGAAACGAGACTCTCGAATCACGGTGATTTTGATTTCACCCGGGTAGGTCAATCTTTCCTCGAAGGCATCGGCAATGTCGCGGCAGATCTTGGCTGCTGTTGCATCGTCGGCTTCCTTCGCCGCAATTAATACTCGTAATTCACGTCCTGCCTGAATCGCGAACGCCTGTTTAACGCCTTTGAATTCACGAGCAATCGTCTCCAGTTCTTCCATCCGTTTGATGTAACGTTCCAGCGACTCGCGGCGTGCACCGGGGCGTGAAGCACTGCAGGCATCTGCCGTAGCGACCACCATGGTGTAGGGGTTTTCAGTTGTAATGTCATCGTGGTGTCCGAGTGCCGCGTGAACGACTTCCGGACCTTCATTAAACTGCTTGAGAATTTCAGAGCCAATCTTCGGGTGCCCGCCCTCGCGTTCATGATCGGCGGCTTTACCAATGTCGTGCAGCAAACCGCAGCGTTTGGCAAGTCCCGCGTCGAGTCCGATCATTTCGGCAATCATGCCAGAGATAAACGCGACTTCAATGCTGTGCCGCAGTACGTTCTGGCTGTAACTGGTGCGAAAATAAAGTCGGCCCAGAAATTCGATGACTCGTTTGTGCAAGCCACGCACGTCCACTTCCTGGGCTGCTTCCATACCTTTTCGGCGCATGAAACCTTCGATTTCTTTTTCGGTCTCTTTAACGACTTCTTCGATCCTGGAGGGATGAATACGGC
>CAZOXC010000133.1:4242-7343 GCA_964583205.1 uncultured Pirellulaceae bacterium
GAATACGGCCGTCTGCGATCAGGCTGTTGAGAGATTGTCGAGCTACTTCGCGGCGGACCGGGTCGAATCCACTGACGATCACGACTCCCGGTGTATCATCGATTATCACGTCGATGCCGGTTTCTTTTTCGAATGCACGAATATTGCGTCCTTCACGTCCGATGATCCGCCCTTTCATTTCATCATTGGGGATATCGATTGTGCTGGTCGTTGATTCGGCAGTGTGGGCGGCGGCATAACGCTGCAACGAAACCAGCAGCATTTCGCGAGATTTTTCGTCGCACACCTCTTCCATTTTTTTCTCGTGCGCTAACAGTCGAGCTCCGACTTTGTCAGCAAGTTCATCTTCGAGAAGTTTTAACAGGCGGTTTTCAGCCTCGTCGCGACTCAGGCCTGTAATTACTTGCAGCTGTTTTCGCTGACGATCCAGAATGTCGTTAAGTTCTTTTTCTCGAAGCGTGGCGTTTTCCAGTTTCTGAGTGAAACGCTTCTGGGTGGATTCGACAATCGATTCCTGCTTGCGCAAGTCATCTGATTGTTGTTTGATTCGAGATTCGAAATCATCAAGCTTCTTTTGGTCGGTCCGCAAGTTATCGCGAATCTTGTTAAACTCTTTTTCGGCTTCCGCTTTGCGGTTGATCTCGACTTCCTTGATGTGAAGCTCGGCTTCTTTGACTTTGGTCTGGGCCGATTGCTCAGCTTGAGACATGATGTTCTGCGCTCTGGCTCGAACGCCATTGCCGGAAACGATGGCGTACAGAATCGCGCCTCCGATTCCCAATACAAGACCAATTGCGGAACCGATTAGAATAGGGACTGTGTCCATGGATTCGCCGTTTTTAAAATGGCCAATCCGCGCTTTGTTTCGAAAACAAGCAATCGATTAATCGAGTGACGAATTTATCCACCGGCAAGCCGCGATCATGCCGCTGCTGCCGCCAGGCGTATACCCTGCCAGCACGAGCCTGTGGGCATCGCGATACCTGGTTAAGGTGAATAGTCTGTTGAAAATTACTCGATTATTTTGTGTTCGTTGACACCTGATTTCCGAAATCCTGACCTTAGAATTCATGCCCATACCAAATGGCGGAAACGCCACCCGGTCAGCCAACACTCGACTTCCAGACGACGGCGGCTGTGGGTTTGAATCTTCAATCAATGAATGTCGGAGGACGATACCGAGATACTGGCAGCCTTCAAATAATGAGCGAATTAGATATAAAACGAATAGCATGCCAAATAATAATGTGTGCAGTTTCGGTAGTAAGCCGTCCAGGTAATCCTGTTCAATTGCTCGTTCGCCGAAATCGGCGGACCGGAGAATTGTTTGTTATCTTCAAAATGATTCGGCGACATACCGAACCGCTATCAATTTAGCAAATTCCAATTTGACTGCATACGACCCGAAGTTGCCGGGCTACGATTCAGCCGAGAAATCAGGGCTTTTCTAATGTCTCAAACCAATTTTCAGGAAAAGCTTGGCCAATCGTTAGAGAATTCGGGCTGGAAAACGATGTCCAGCTTGGTCGGATTATCGGGCGGAGCCGACAGTACGGCCCTCGCATTGGCACTGGGCAAGATCAGTCAAAGCGATAAACAGTTCCAGGGCCAGTTGGCGCTGGCACACGTCAACCACGGTTTGCGTGGCGAGCAATCGGATGTCGACGAAGAATTTGTGGTCTCTCTGGCAGAAAAAATTGGCTTGCCGGTTCATGTGCACCGTGCGGATCCACCGCCAGTGGAATCTTCGATTGAAGAGTATTGTCGTGATGAGCGGTACGAGTATTTTTCAAATCTCGCCAGCAAGCTGGGTGCACGTATCGTGATGACTGCGCACACGACCGACGATCAGTTCGAGACAATTCTGTTTCGGCTGTTTCGCGGAACCTCGATTTCCGGGCTGGAAGGAATTCCTCGAGTCCGGCCGTTGGCGCAATCGGTTTCGATGCTGCGACCGCTACTCGATTTCTCGCGGCGAGAAGTGATTGACTACTTGCACGAACAAGGGCAGGGGTTCCGAAACGACGTTACCAATCAGGACAACAAATTTAACAGGAACTGGTTGCGCAACGAATTGATCCCCAAAATACGAACCAGGTTTGGTGAAGATGTCGATCGTCGAGTCAATCGAATGGCGGGCTCGGTCCGTGACCTTAATCGAACACTTGAACAAGTCCTTGAGGCGTTCCTGGACGACTGTTCGGCATCGATTGATCCTCAGGAGACGGTGATCGGTCGAGCGGAATTGCAACAGCTTGCGCCGGAGATGTTGAGTCGAGTCCTTGTGCAGATTTGGAAAACGAATCAATGGCCGCGCGGCGATTATACTGCCCAACATTGGCAGCAGTTGAGCAAGCTCATATTGGGGAGTGAAAAAATCCCGGGCGTTGATTTCCCGGGATTCATTCGTTTGTCGATCGAGCACAAGCAAGTCAAGTTGACACGCACTGGTTAGGCGCAGCGCTAGGCAGCCTTTTTGTCAACTTCATCTGCCAGTACGACTGGTTTGTATCCGCCAATTGCAGCGTAATAAATCAGGATCAGAATAAACGCAATTGCCATGATCAACGGCAATACCGCAGCTACTTTAAGGCTGCTTTGCGAGGTCACATCTAATTTATCGTCAAGCTGTTCCTGTTTTTCTTTGGGCAATAGCTTCTTGAATTCGCCCGCGTTGACTGAATCGTAAGTGACGCCAAAAAAGTTTTTGTTTTCGTAAATGGCTTTTTCAATCGGATTGTCTGGATCGGTAACGTCGACGAAAGTTTTTTTCTCGTCGACAACCTCGTTGTAAACGACCGCTTCGTTCTGGATGATCGTTTGAGTGGTATAGTGATCCTGCACAGCTCCCAAAAATGGGAATCCGAAAATTCCCACTGTTAACAGACCCATGGCAGACACTGTATTCAAAGTCATTGCGCCGCCACGAGGAAACTGCTCGGATACGAACCCCAGTACGGTCGGCCAGTAGAAAGTCTGGCCAATGGCATACAATACGAACGCGACGAAAATCAACGCTCCGCTGGCGACCGACAAGGCGTACAAGCCGATAATGGAGAAAATAGAACTCACCAATAAAAGCATCGGAGGCGACATTACCT
>CAZOXC010000134.1:0-7313 GCA_964583205.1 uncultured Pirellulaceae bacterium
TTCCAGTCCAATAAACGTACGAATGTCGTTAATATCTACTCGGTTATCTACGGTTCCAAAAGCCGCACCACGGTCTCGCTCAAGCGACCAGGAGCCTCCACCGTATTCCGCGCCAGCGTAACCCCATACTTCGTAGTTATTCAAATTGGGAAACCGCCAGGCAACTTTAGGCCGAGGAAAATACAAGTTCATTTTCAAATCCGGCGTGGGCTGGATGAACAATCCGCCGGCCGGAAACAGTTTGATGTCGACTCGATCCAGATACTCGATTCCAAATTTCAAAGTGGCGGTTGGCGTCAAACGCAACCATCCCAATCCAACCCCTGTGAGCCGAATGGCGTCGGAGTCCACATTGTTGAAATCCGTGTACAGACCAACTGTGGCATTGAACTCGCCGCCAACGGTGCGGTTCCAGGGAGTCGAGTAATCACTGGCGATATAAATTGAATGCGCTCGAGGCGGCAAGTCATTGCGGCGGAATCCCGTCGGCCCTTCCGGAAAGGCTGGGCCATCCCACCAGTGAAAAATGTAGCCCGGCGATACTCGCAGCGGCTGCGCAGTCCATAAAAAGTTTGGAAATGTCAGCGTGGTAGCCAATTCCAGATCATTGATTCCCAAATCGTCTGGCTCGTCGTTCGACCCGATAAACGTATGACGAAATCGAGGTCGTTCAAGTAATCGATCGACGCCCCACGAGCGAAAACGGGACCACACCTGACTGGGCCAGGCACTTGCCGTACTAAACCAGGAACCAGTCGTTGCACCAATTCCAGCCAGTCTCAGACCTTGACCACCAAAACCCTGGCCACCAAGACCCACTCCGCCAAAACCTGGCCCGCTAAACGCAGGAGGGAAAGCGGATCCCGGCGCATAGACTCCACCGCCGACAAAGGGTGACGGTTGGAATTGTGGCTGCCCCGGAGGGTTGATCGGTATGTAGGGTCCGTTGTTGATTAAAGGTGACGAGTTGGGCGCTGGATACAATCCGCCAGCAGGTGCTTGAATTGCGGGGACTTGGCCGGCTGGAAATTGCGTTGCCGGAAACTGTCCGGGGATCGTAGCCGGAGGCACAACGACTCCACCATTCAAAGTTTGCCCTTGAATTGCAAAGGGATCAAAAACGGGTCCCTGGATAACAACCGGTTGGCCAAACTGGACAGTTCCAGGTTGCACACCGGTCGGCACTTGATTGGTAATCGGCGGTACGACCGTTTGATTGATGGGCTGCTGAATTAAACCTGGCTGCTGTATCAAACCTGGTTGTCGAATTAAGCCTGGTTGATTGACGACCGGTTGCCCGAAGGTCGGCAGACCCAGCGTCGGCTGAGTAACTACTTGCTGCCCAAGAGCCGGAACTTGATTGGCGGCTGGCTGCTGAAAAGCCACGTTGGTTCGATTGGATTGTGCGACCGCGGCCGGCGGAGGAGCTTGGTCAAAAAATCTGGGTCTTTGCGCTTTCAACTCAAGTGCCAGCATCCATTGGGCGCATAAAACAGCGACTGCCAGCACACTGGCGAATCTGAAAACTTGCTGAAAATGCCTTAAGATCACTACTGAAAACCGCCGAAAACATTAAGTTTGTCGATAAACGCGGGCCTCAATATCGCGCCAGAATTACTGGGTCAAGGCTGATCCCTTCAAAGCAAGTTGGGCTGGGCGGCCAGTTTCGATACTTACGTACTTATATCCGTATCGGCCCAGCTGACATCTGGAGACAGAGCCCAGGTCAGAGCGTGTCTTCTTTCGTGTACCGCACCGCCATCCAGTATTGGATGAAAATTCTCCGGCACGGAGGTTTTAGATCCAGTTTGAGCCGAGCGGACTGCATTGTGCGCACAGTAGAATTTATCTTCCATCTGCACGATCTCTGCCAGCTCGCGAACATTGGCAGCACTCAAAAAGTCATCAACGCTCATATCCAGTTTGGGCAGAAACTCGAAGAACAACTCATCGGCAACTTCTCTGGTAAGTTGCCCGCCAGTTGCGACCGGTTCTATTTCAAATCCCATTACCCAGGCAAGCGCCCAGATATTTTCCTGGTACCATCCAATCGTCGCCCCGAATCGTTCTTGAGCCAGGGATCGTCTCAATTCCAAAATTGCCCGCTCGTCCGCTGTCAAATGCTCCAGCAAATCACTTCGCTCGATAAAGTCATCGATCTCTTTCGAGGGCACTTTGGATTCGGGAGCTGTAACCCAGATGAACAGGGCTTGAATTGCCATCAACCTGGACGCAATTTCTTTTTGCGGCCGCAACTTGCCAGCCACGAACGCTCGGTGGCCCGAAGTCGGCAAGCCTTCTGAAAACACAAAACCGGCCTTGTTGAGTTGCTCGCGATTGATCTCACGGATGCGTTTGCCTTGCGGATCCGGCCGGTCAGTATTTTTTGCCGTGGGATCATCAGCCGGACTGTTGATTGTGAATTCGCGAATTGGCTGCATCGGTACGAACTCGCCGCGATCACTTTCTGCCGCCGCAGCCGAATTGGAATCCTGATCGTCGTCTTGTGGACTCGAATCGTTCGAGTTACACCCCAGTACGCACTGGCCAACCACAAACAAAAAGCAACAAAACATTATTTGCGACCGGAGTCCTGAAGTGTTCATGAATTCTCCTTGGTAACGAGTTTACTCTTCGTTCCAATCAAGTGATTGGCCAGTTTGCCCACGCTAAGACCCTGGACAATAATCGAAAATACAACCACACCGTAGGTGACCGTAAGGATCAAGTCTTTGTTGGTTTGTCCCAGCAAGTCGGTTGGCAAACTCAGCGCCAGCGCGATTGATATGCCGCCTCGCAAACCACCCCAAGTCATTATCTTGGTCGTGTGCGGTACAAATTCGAGACTTTTGCGAAAGAGGCTGACCGGCAGCAGCAGTGAAACGAATCGGCAACCCAGCACTACAACAATCGAGATCAATGCCGCGTAAACATAACCGATCTCGACATTCAGAATCAAAACTTCCAGTCCAATCAACACGAACAGAACCGCATTCATCAACATGTCAACCACTTCCCAGAATTGGTCGACATAGCGTTCCGTCTGTTCGCTCATCGATGTATTTCGCATCGTGTCGTTGCCCACCATCAATCCGGCCACCACCATCGCCAAGGGTGCCGACAAACCCAGCTTGAAAGCCAGAGTGTAACCGCCCATCACACAAGCCAGCGTAATCAACACTTCGATCTCATAGTCGTCGATGGACTTCATCAGCAGATAGCACAAGTACCCAATCGCCAACCCAAACAGAATTCCGCCCAACACCTCTTTCACAAACAACTGCACGATATCGACGACAGACACACCTTCCGCATCTGCATGCGCAGCGGCGCTGTCGCCATGATCTTCGTGTTCGTGCTGAGAATCCTCGGAACCAGAATGCGAAGTGTGACCAGCAGGATCAGACTGCACCAGAGCCACATTGGTCACTTGGCCCACCGAGTCAACTTGAGCATGCCCACCATGACCATGCCCACCACCGGCGACACTGAGAATGGTGAGGAACACGACCACGCCGACACCGTCGTTGAATAGAGACTCGCCGACAATTTTGGTTTCAAGCTTCTTGGGGACTCCAGCCTTCTTGAGTATCCCCAGCACAGCGATTGGATCGGTTGGAGAGATCAAGGCTCCGAATAGCAAACAATGGATATACTGAACCGTATAGCCCAACCAGCCGAACACGAAATACATGATCGTGCCGACCAGGAATGTCGAGAGAGTCACTCCCAGCGTAGCGAACAACAACACTGGCCAGCGCTGCACTTTGAGTTGATCGAAATTGGTGTGCATGGCGCCGGCGAACAACAGGAACCCCAGCATCATCTGCATCAGCACCGCCTCAAAATCGATTCCGGCAATAATCGATTCGGCAGCAACCAAAATGTTGTCGTTCAGATACGAGCTTCCGATCAGAAGCAGTGTGAATACGATCGCAATCACCATCAGTCCGATGGTATTCGGTAGTTTTAGCAAGCGCACGTTGAGATAGCCGAACAGAGCCGACAGCGTAACGACGATCGCCGTAATTGATAACAAGTCCATGTCACAGGCAGAAAAATAACCAGGAATCCTCAGCCACCAATTTAGCGGCTCGACCCAACTCGAAAAATGCCACCCCTTAAAAATGATGGATTGACACTGACTCTGCGCACGAAAAATGCCGGGACAATTCCCGGCATTGTGCCTATTCCGTTGTGCCTGTTCCGCTTACTGATCAGGCAAGATTATTTGTCAGATTTTTCCTGGACCAATTGCTGCAGCAACTGTTTGATCTCGTCCAACTCGTTTTCGATTGTCGTCAAACGAGATTCGAAATCGGTGGATCGCGTTTTGTCTGTCCAAAATGACCACGCGTGGCCAGCTTGATTTACTGCCCCCTGCTCTGCTCCAGCACTGGCCCCCTCACCGCCGTTCGCTGCCAGGATTGCCTCCAAATGAGCCAATCGAAGCTGCTTTGACTGCATGTCTTGAAGCTCTTCCTCTGATTTCATAATGGCACCCTTCATCGCCTGAAGCTGAGCATTATGAGCCTCCAAAATCACCTGATTGTATGCTTCGAGCGCCTTTTGGCGATCCTGCCCCGCCAATTCCTGGTCGATCAGCGCCGATTTCTCCGCTCGAAATTTTTCCTTGAGTTGCAACTTGGTAACCAGCAACGCCAGGTCGTTAATCAAGTCCTGCAGTTCTTCCTCATCCTCATCTTGTGGATCAAACTCTGCTGTATCTTCTTTCAACTTGGCTGCCAAATCTGAGATTAATAACATACGCCTACGTTGGTCATCCGCGATTTTGGGCACAATCTGGTTCAACAATCCTTGCCAATATTTTCTTTGTTCAACAACGTTCATAAGTTTCGGATGCTGATTGCCAAGAGTGTCCGAGAGAACCTGCTCCTGATACTTAAGTTCCTTCAGCATCTTTCGCAGCTTGGCAACCGTTTCTTCATTTGCCGGCTCGCCTTCAGACATAAAACCACCAAATGCTGAACCAGAAGCGCTCGACTCGTCCTGCCCGCTGAGGCTTGGCACCGAACAAACAACCGGGCCCAAAACCAACACAGCCACAAACAATATGCGAGTTGTCATTGTCATTGTTATCTCCATCATTTCCAAAAGTATCGATTCTAAAGTGATTGGTGTTTTGTGATTTGAAGTTTATTGAGTGGCATCGAAACCACTGTTCCATCTTCCGATTTCAAGTCGATCGAATCCTGTTCAACACGAACTTGATGACCGGCCAGGACCATCGATCGCAGAAACAATTCCGGCAATGCATCTTTCATTAGATACGTTGCCCTGGTTCGCGAATTCTCTACCTCATAAATCGTGTGGGATTCCAGGTAGGCATCCAAACCGAGATGACGATTCACAACCGTCGCCTCAGATCTTGTATTTGCGGCGCTGGCATCGGGAGTTTGAGCAAGTTGCGACGAATTAGTGCCGGCTGGATTCAACAAGGATTGCACCCACAGTCCCAAACCAAACATCACGCATGCCGACAATCCCCAGGCAAGCCACCCAGCCATTGAACTCGATGTCTTGACGGCTGCCGAAACTTCATTGCGTTCGACGTCATCGCGTTCGACGGCATTGCGTTCGACGGCATCGTGCTGGTTTCTAAAAACGGGATTCTCAGATTCGCAAGTCGCCCGGACGCTGCTCTGCAGCAACTTTTCATTGAGCAAGGTCAAGGCACAGCGTTTCCACGCCGAATCCTCGGCACCGTCAGCCTCGTCCAAAAACGTAAACAGATGCTGAGTCGATTCAGGACACAGCTCGCCATCAACCAGCATCTCGAACCACAATTGTTCGTGCTCGCTAACAGGAAATGGCATTTGTGACATAGGCAATTCGGACATGGTTAAACCTCGATCGGAGTTCCCTGTAGTTCTCGACGTAAATGTTCTCGCGCTTTGCGCAAACGATGAACGACTTTCCAATAATCCAGCCCCAGCTTTTCGCTGATTTGCCGGTAGTCCCATTCATGGACATACTTCAGCAGCAAGACTTCCACATCGCGCCCCTGCAATCGCTGCAATGCTTGGCGGACAACTTCGTCTCGTTCTGCCTGCAGCATCAGCTCAAGTGGCGTCGAGTAATTCGCTTCACGCGACTCGGCGGCAAATTGTTGTTGAGCATTTTGCTCCAAGCGTCTTCTGCGACCACATGATCGGCGAAACAACAGCGTCTTGCGGACCGCCAGTCGATACAGCCAGGGAGCCGGCTGCTTGATGGCTTGCGGGTTGTCGATCGCCAGCGCGTCCGACATTACCTCGCTTAACACATCATCGACTGCTTGTGGTTCACCCAACCGCGCACTCACGATACTGCGGAGCCAGTCGAGCTGGCTTAGCAGGTGGTCGTTCCAGGCGTTTGAGTTAGGCGAAGTCATTGATCACTTTTTCTGATGATGGATTGTTACCGCCCGGCCCTTGATTTGCGCAGAAAACTCCAAATTTTTCCCAGGCCAAGTCGAGCCCGATGGGACCAAACACCGCCGGAATCTCCGACAATAACCAACTCGATCCAATTCTCTGGAAAATCAGTGGCTGCTTGTAATTTTTACAGTGTCTGCCCAATCAAATCGCTGTTATGAGAACCGGCGCTGAAACTCATTCTGTTGGCGGAACAGATGCACCCAGGACAGATTTTCTATTAAATCATGGCTGACAAGCGATCGATTGAAGAACTCGTATTGGTCGTTCACGGAGTCGGTGACCCCGATCCCGGTGAAACGCTGAGTCTCTTTGCGCGCAGTATCGCCGATCACAAAAATCCGTTGACCGAGCACCAGGAAGTTCTCTGGCTGGAAGAAGAGGGCGACGAGTATCGCATGGTCGAGACATTCGAAACTCATGTTCGCCAACTGAGTATTGATGACGGCCAATGCACTGGCAATGTCTCATTCGCCGAAGTGTTCTGGGGCGATCTGTCTCGAGTCAAAAAAGGAACACTGGGAGCCATCGCCGGATTGATTCAAATTGTATTTGGATTACGCTTCCTGGCATTCGTGGGCGCCGACCAACGAGGTATCCCTGCCAAACTTCTGCAGTTGCTTGGTATCGTTCTTTCCAGAGTCATTCACGGCCCCCTGCTGGCAGTCAACGGAATACTACTTTGCCTGGCACTGTCGGCTTTCGTTTCCGAACAGTTCTGGTCGAATTCTTCCAGCAGCCACTTTTGGAGCGACTTGCTGGCCACCGCCTGCGTGGGAGTTTGCCTGCTGATCTCGATCGCCGGCACTTACCAATGCAAAAAGAATAAAGTCATCGTGCGTTTTCTCACCTGGTTGTCGATCGCCGCAGCGTTCC
>CAZOXC010000135.1:0-7287 GCA_964583205.1 uncultured Pirellulaceae bacterium
GATCGCGACTGAAGCAGACAGGACGTGACAAACCAAGCTAAGCAGCGCAAACGGCGGAGAGCGCCTCAAATTTCGTTAAGCTATTGGGATTGCGACTTGTTCCACGACTGTTGAGAGAAAAATGCAAGGTGAAAGCTGTCACGATCTGGCAGAAATTGACATGCCTACACAACTTGAGGGGGATGAAAGTCTTTTCAAAGCACTTGTCGTAGGCTGTCACGTCGGCAACGCAGCGGCGATTGCCGGATTATCCGAGAGAACTGTTTATCGCAGGTTGGCTGATCCAGAATTCCGAAGGCGTCTGGACGAAGCTAGGCAGTCGCTACGTGAATCTATTCTTGCAAAACTCTCAGACGCTGGGCATGACGCCATTTCAGTTCTGACCGAGCTCATGCATGGCAGCACGGACGATAGCGTGAGGCTTAAGGCAGCAAAGGCGGTGCTCGATTCTTTACTCGCGACTCAGAGAACATCCACGGCAGTTGCTCAGAGCATGAGTTCCAGTGTCGCAACTGTTGCTGTGAGGGTCGAGCAAACCGGCGAAAATGCAGCCCAGTCGATTTCTCCGCAACGTAACTCACCGCTTTAACGACTGAAAAAAGAACCAGACGAGACAAAAGAAAAGAACGCTCTCAAAGCATGCAAAGAAGTCGCGAAAGTCCGAACGCGAAAGGAAGAAAAGTTGCGAGAGGATTGGTATTCCGTGATGATACCAATCCCAATGGAACTCGAGTCAAACGAGTATTTATCAGATGAAGCCACCAGTCCTATCCATTCACGGTTATCAATTCATTCGGCTTGGGGAATTCTTTATTGGGCCGAATAAAGTGCAAAACCAGGATGGGCAACAACTCGACTGGAAGCTTCAGTTAGAAATCCAATTGCCTGAACTCGAGACAATTCCAACAATGGTCTATGCAGTCTTGATTGGAGAGCGACCCATGTATATCGGGGAGACAAACAAATCGATTAAAGGACGCTGGAGTCTTTCTCACAGGGCCGGAAAGCGTTTTCACGCCTGGAATTGGCAATGCCTATACAAACTGACGGACGCAACTCAACTGGCAGAAAATGGCGAGGCAGAACGACCAGCTCTGTGGCTGTGCATTGAACCATGCCAACCATTGAAAGGGCGGATGGTCCATGCACACAAAACTATTGAGGACGACCTGTTGCGGCAGGCGAATCCGGAGTGGAACAAAGCTGGCACAAGTCAGCTACCCAGCGCGGATGAGGTTGATGTTTTGATCAAGCGGATACTAAATGACGCGGGGCTACCTGATTGCTGAACATTGTTGAGGTGGATAAGCTGAAGTTGGTCTAGGGTCGCTCCCGAAGAGGCGAACACTCAATCGCTCTGACCGAATTTCATTTTGAGCATCGGAATTGAGTACCGATGAAAGATTGCATTTCGGATAAGCGGGCCGCCTTTGCCCGCTTTAAGGAGGCGTTCGATAAGATCGCACCTGAGCCAACAATCCAGGTCTTACAACTGACCCGTCAGATCGACACGAAGGACTTTGATGAACCCAAGGACGGCCTAGTAGATTGGTTTCCCGATGAGTTGGCCGGGCCGTGGAAGCTCTTCGAAAGACGGCATTGTCACGATGAACCTGGCCAACAAAGAATCGAAGAGCTTTACTTCGGCACTGGTTCGAAAAATAGCCGAAGGCGATGGCTTTCATTGGCTCGATTGTCTGGTGACGCGCTGTGTAAATGGCTGTTTTCGGCAGGGCAATTGCCTGAAACGAAAGGCGTCATTCTTTGGGTGGAAACTCTCATCGCGCTATCTCTCCGAAACGTTCTCACGCTTCCTGTAGCACCCAGGTTTGTCCCTTGCCCTGAATGCGACACGCTCGATCTTAATCGAGTCGCCCCGAACGGCACCCGTATTGACGATGCTGTTCTTTCGTCGCTTCACCTGGCCGATTGGCTTGCAGCTAATGACTGGCCGTTTGAACACGAAGATTCGCCAAAGAAAGGTACCGGAACTTCCAAGCGCCCAGAGCAAAAGAGGCCTGCTGGCGCGAAGAGCCGAAAGCCTGCCAAGATTGATGACATACGTGCTGACAAGCTAGTGCAATACTTGACCGATGGGCGCCTTCACTTGAAATGGATTAAAGCGAAGAAGCCAAACGGCGAAAAGCTGCAAAATTTTCTTGATGCCAGTGAGAGCGAGACTGACCTGGAAGGCTGGAAAAAGCTGCGAGAAAGGACGCGTCGCACCGCAAACAAATACGGCTACCTGGTGGGGGAAACAAAGCAATGGATAGCATCGTTAGAAAAAGAGATCAAGAAACGCCTAAAACTTGGGATTCATGTTCCTGGAGCTGAGGATAGGGATTAATCCCAGAGTACTGACGAATTTTTCTTCTTTTTTGTCATCATGTCATATGCGTTCCTCGCATGTCTTTCACCGCTATTGACGCGTTGTAGCTGGGATAAATCCCAGCGATCTCAGGAATCATCGCGGAAACTTTCGTCGTTGCATCGACAACGTTTGTTGATCTGCGAGTGACACTCTTGATGGAAGTTGGGAATGGCTGAAACATCAATGCAGCGAACCTACCCGCCGCTGCTGACAAAAAAAGAAGTCGCTGAACTATTTTCTGTGACGCCGCGTTCGATCGACCGCTGGTTGTTGGACGGGACTTTGCCTCCAAACGCCAAAATCCTTGTTGGCAATTGCCCTCGTTTTCGTACGTCAGTTCTTCTCGCGCACATCGAGGGGGATGGCAAGTGATTGTGGACACGACAAAAAAGAAGGGGGCCGCCGGAAGCAGCACCCCTAGAAAGTTTGACAACCATAGTTCTACGCTTACGTTCTCAGAAGTAAATGCTGCGGCTCGTGGCAGATGGATTGAGATCCTTTTGACTGCTGGTTTAGAGGCCAAGTATCACAGCACCAAAGGGCAACCCTGCCCGAAGTGTGGCGGCGAAAATCGTTACAACGCGGCAAACGGACTGGCATACCTGGGAAAAGTCTTTTGCCGGAAATGCTTCAGCAAGTCTTCCTCATCTACTCACAGGCCCGGTGACGGCATCGCTACCGTCGCATGGATCAGGGATTGCACGATGGGAGAGGCGTTACGATTCGTCGCTGACCACCTGGGGATGAAAGGCAAGCTGGAAGGGGGCAACATCATCGAAGCCGTTTGCCGCGATAAGCAGATGCCAATCAACGCGTTCAAACAGTTCGGCGTAAAGGAAGCGAAGCGAGGGAAGAAAACCGTTGCAAGGGTAAGTGTCTACAATGATCTCTGTCGTGAGCATTCCTATTTTGATCTTTGGCCTGGCTGCAAAGGCTATTTTAAGCGGGGTAAAGGGAGCTCAGGAATGTTCTTCCCAGGTCGTTTCCCCAAGGAAGCAGAAACGTGGCTTCTGGTCGAAGGCGTGAAGGATGCTGCCGCACTGGTTGAACTCGGTTACAACGCAGCAGGATTGCCTTCATCCAGTCTTGCCCCGACTTACGCCCGTATATTCAACGGCGTCCACGTCATCGTCCTTCCAGACTTGGATTTAGCTGGATTTGAGGGTGCAACAGCAACGGCTTCTAGACTCCACGGAATCACTGCCTCTGTCTCGATTGCCCGTATGATCGGCGAGATTGAGGAAAACGCTGGCGATGATGTTCGGGATGTACTACGCAAACATGACAAGAAGGCTATTCGCGTAGCCATCGCCCAAGCGAATCCATGGGAGGCTGGCGACAACATAGAACGCGGATCAAAGCAATCGCATAACGCCAGCGCGAAGCCGTTAATAAATCTCACTGGGCTCGATGACCTGACACTTATCGACGAGGTAATCTGCGTAGTTGGGCAACTAGGATGGAATTCAACATGGATTGACCATAATCAGCTTGATCGAGTGAAGGTTTTCGCACGTGGTGGAATACTAACTCAAATCCTCGAAAGTGAAGACGTCAGCACCAAGGGCGACCTACGAATTAGGGCCTTGCCGATATGCGTTCTTCGCGTCCGGCTAATGCAAGCGATTGATGTGGTGAAGCTGTCAGAAAAGGAGCATGAAAGCGGATTAGTTGACAGACGCAAGCTCACTTCAAAGGAACGGCAGAAAATCAAGAGTATAAAGCCGCCAAAAGACTTGCTCGAGTCAATTCACAAACGCGGCAACTGGGGAGGTTGCTTTCGGCCACTGAGCGGCATCATTGAAGCTCCTACGATTCGTATCGACGGCACAATTTTGAAGTTGCCGGGGTACGATGAGCAAACAGGTTTGTTCTACCGCTCGTCTGACTCCTTCCCGGACCTGCATGACAAGCCAAGCCAGGAAGAAGCGTCCGATTCGCTGGCCGAGTTGCTAGAAGTATTGGTCGATTTTCCTCTTTGCGAAGGGGCCGACAGCTCTGCTTGGATTTCGATGGTTCTTTCGATGATCGGTCGATCGTGCATCGTTGGCTGCGTTCCGTTGTTCGCAGTGACGGCAAACATTCGAGGTGCAGGGAAGTCGCTGCTGGTCGATGCGGCGACGATCATCGCGTATGGTCGCGCGGCAAGCAGGAATGCTTTTACGCGAAACGATGACGAAATGCAGAAGGTCATCACGTCAATCGTTCTCGAAGCGACGCCGAGCGTACTATTCGACAATGTGGACATCCAAATGGGCGGTGCCCCCCTCGACATGGCCCTTACCTCATCGACCTGGACAGGGCGTATTCTCGGCCAGACGAAAACGACTGGTAACCTTCCGATAAAGACGGTTTGGGCGGCTACCGGCAATAACATGACGTTCGGTACAGATTTAGCTCGCCGCGCTCTTCCGATCAGGCTTAGCTCGCCGCTCGAAACACCAGAAGAGAGATCGGGATTTCTGCATAGCGATCTACTCGCTTGGGTGGCGAAAGAGAGACCACGATTGGCGGTCGCCTCGCTAACGATCCTTCGCGGTTACTTCGTCGCTGGATGCCCGTCTCAACCTGGAGCCACTTGGGGCTCTTTTGAATCGTGGAGAGAGACCATTCGCAACGCAATCGTATGGGCTGGAGGTGCAGATCCACTTGAGACCCGAGAAACCGTAAAGGCTAGCGATGAGACTGAATTGCAGCTCGCCCAACTGATCAGTGGCATCGAGGAATCCGATCCTACGAACAAAGTACTTACAACAACAGAGATAGCAGAGATTGCGGAGCGTGGCGAAAACGAAACGCTTGCCGAAGTGGTCTGCGACATTTGCGGCGATCGCATCAACCGAAAGAAGCTCGGCAAAAGAATCGCGTCTTTTGTTGAAAGGACGTGCGACGGAAAAAAGATCGTCAAAGAAAAGGCGCGCGCACGATACAAACGATGGCGAGTCAAACACGTCAACAGGCAACGCGTGGAGATTTAGTGGTGAGTTACGGTGAGTTTGCGGTGAGTTCGTTTTCAGGCATGACTCACCGAAAAAAACGTTGTTTTCACGGGGTTTCAGGCTGTTCCATACTACTTGGTGAGTTTGGTGACTTTTACTCTACACGCTCAGATATTTGTTTGATTTGTTTGTCTTGTAAATGTGTGCACAGGGTGTCTGGGAACGGGGTAAGGGAAAGTGACTCACCTCATGCACCAAACTCACCAAGAGCGCAAAAACGACGTAATAGTGACGTCTTTCGTGGTGAGTTTGCCAAGACCCAAACTCACCGGAACTCACCACTAAATAACCTTCGAGCGAAATCGGGTAAGTCTGGTGACTTTGTTTACGGAGCTAACCAGAAAAGAGAAGGGCCAAACGGCGGTCGGAAGTCGCCGAGAGCTCGAGCACATTACAAAACGGGGCGACTGCGAAATCCTTTCGATTCCGTTCGGGCGGTCGATGCGTCGAAGCAAAGGAATTGCCCTTCCAACTTGTTGAGTCACCTAACTCACCGCAGGCGGCGACGTGAATGCTGAATCAGTCATCGCGGATTTGGAAAAGGCAGGAGTCACGCTCTCCCTTTCTAAAACCGGCATCATCCTGGAAACGCAAGTTGGGGAGGTGTCGATCGAAGCCATCGAGTTCGCTAAGCGGAACAAGCCCGCGCTGATCGCTCACTTACGGCCGATGTGCAGTCCGCACAACAACGACGCAAATTACTTAGACGCGCCGGTAGCACATCGCTCCGGTTGGATCAAAACAACATGCCGCGTTTGTGGCAAGTTCATTGGATATCGAAACCTGTAACAAAAGGGGAAACCGAATGGAACTATATGAAATGCGTCCCTACGACTTTGAATTGGCAGGGAACGCGATACGCCTACTGAGGGGGCGAGGCATGGGGCTTGGACTCGACGAAAACGGCACGGTCTTACTCAGGCCGGTCGCGGGCAGGGAGCCCGACGGGGACGACTACGACTTGCTCGACGGGTACGAGGAGCGGATCGCCGTAATGCTGGAACTCGCACAAGACTTTCTGGATGCATGGGACAAGGAGGACCAAGCGGAGGAGGCGAACAAGGTTCGCCCAAACAAGCGAAAACGCCCCTTTCGCAAGGAAACAGAAAGCACGCAATACTAACATTCGCAACGGCTAGCCCGACGGGGCGAAAACCCACATCATCACCGGCCCGCCGTTGTTCTTTCCTTTGATGAATCGTTGAGATGAACACGATGGCAAGCGTACTGAAACGCCCGAAAGGGCATTACTGGGTCCAGTTCAGCGACCTGAATAAGAAACGCCAAACGATCCGGCTTGGGAAAACGTCGCGAAAGAAAGCTGACCGAATCAAAAGCGTTGTCGAGGATTTGCTTTCCGGCTTGAAGCTGTCCCAAACACCCGATGACAAGACATTGCAGTGGCTGGATGAAGCCGACGAAAAAATCTATGACAAGTTGGCTGCGGTAGGTTTGGTCGATGAACGTAGCTCAACCCGTTTGGCTGCGTTTGTGGAGAGCTATATCAAAAGCCGCACCGATTTGAAGCCGCGCACGGTTATCAAATTCAACGCCACCAAAGACTACATGGTCACTCACTTTGGGGCTGAATGCGATATGCGAAAAGTGACCGAAGCAGACGGCCAAGCTTTCCGAATCTTTTTGCTGTCACAAAAAAACAGCAAGGAAAAGCACATGGCCGCGAACACTGTTCGCAAGCACACGCAGATTGCCAAACAGTTTTTCAACTACGCGGTTAGTCGCAAACTGTTGCGTGTGAATCCGCTGGCCTGCCTGCCATCAACTGTGATGCCAAACAAGGAGCGAATGCACTACATCACGCACGACGACGCTCGAGCCGTGATTGATGCCTGCCCAGATGCACAGTGGCGACTGATCTTTGCACTTGCCCGGTATGGCGCACTGCGTTGCCCAAGC
>CAZOXC010000136.1:0-7278 GCA_964583205.1 uncultured Pirellulaceae bacterium
GAATATGTCCCCGGTCCGTGGAATAAATGCTCTTGCCGGTCAGACGACGCCGGATGATGGCGGCAAGTGTATCCAGCATCGGAATTGCCAGAAGAGCCATCGGAGCAAAAAATGCATATGCAGTCGGTTGTTTGGAGGCACTTCGGATCGCCAAAGCGGCAACCATCAAGCCGATTACCATGCTGCCCGAGTCACCTAGATAAGCAGTAGCCGGTGGGAAATTGTATCTCAGGAATCCAATCAGAGCTCCGCACATCGCAGCA
Organism: uncultured Pirellulaceae bacterium; assembly: GCA_964583205.1. GTDB lineage: Bacteria > Planctomycetota > Planctomycetia > Pirellulales > Pirellulaceae > CALMEE01. Next base: position 264 of record CAZOXC010000136.1, read on the forward strand.
GCAATGATTCCGTCAAGAAAATGCCCGTTGAACAATGACATCACGCACAACCCTGCCGACATCAAAATGCCAAGAGAAGTCGCAAAGCCATCCGCGCCATCGAGCAAGTTTACAGAATTGATGCCGCCCAGAATCCAGGCATACATCACCAGTAATGCAAAATGACCAAGTTGCAATTTGAATCCGAAAAACTCCACCGAGTCGAAACTATAGCCAAACATGATCAGCAGTGTTGCAACGACAATCTGCCCAACAAGTTTCTGTCGACCACGCATTCCGAATCGATCATCAACTATACCCACCACTAACAGCAGCAATGCCGCGGCGAACAATCCCCATAGCTGGAGAATATCACCTTCTTCGAGTTGCGTTATTTCACCAGTGGAAAAAGCAATTAAGAAACAAGTGACAATGGCGAGGAAGGCCACCAGGAATGCAGAAATGCCACCAACCAGCGGGATCGGTGTTGAATGAAGTTTTCGCTTATTGTCCGGAATATCTACAAGCTTTACTTTCACTGCAATTCGTTTCGCAAGCGGCACAAATGCCAGCGTGCCAACAAGAGCAATCGCAAATGAAATTAAAACTGAAAACATTTATTGGGCGGCCGGGTAAAAAATAAAAGTAGTTGAGTTACGAATCGAATCTGTGTTTTGTTTGAAAAATTTTGGCCAACTGGTTCCGGTGCCGCTACTTCATTTTATCACGGAGCCTGTCCAGCCGAGCACGATAGAGTTCTTTTTTGTTTGAATTTCGAGCCAACCAGCGACATTGCTCTTCAGCTTTGTCCCATTGTTCGGTGTCCTCGTAAATATTTAATAACTTGATTCGCAGCCGGTCCTGACCGGGAGTGAATTTCAACAAGTTTTCCAGGATTTCCCCCGCCTCTGGCAGCTGTCCTTGGGCTATTTTTACTTCGGCATGTAGGTTGAGTAGACTGCTGTCGTTCGATTTTTTGTCCAATAATATCAAATCTGCTCTTCGCAATAATTCGGATTTTGTGGTCTGGTCAAGAAATATCGATCTCGAGCCAGTGGCGAAATCATAATAAATCCTGGCAGATTGTTCCGACTCAGAATCGGGCAAAATTTCATCGACAATTTCTGTACCCGAGAGCCCGTTGGCTAGCGAAAAGTAAATGACCGAATCGTATCTCGAAGGATCAGACTCGAGCAGGTTTCGGAACACCGATTTGGATTCATCCATTCTACCTGCGTGCAGATGAATTCTCCCGGCTCGTAACTTGATACTCGAATTCAAAGGACTGATACTGCTGGCTCGTTCCAGATGAACTGGTTCGCAATTCGGTTGTCCGTTAAACACATCAATTTCCGCAAGGATCAAATGTGGCACTGGATCCATCGGTGAAAAATATCGACTGGCAATCAGGTGCGAGCGGACTTTTGGAAAATTCTCGAGGATGATCGGGTCAGACAAATATCGCCTCAGTGATGCCTGGTCATCAATTTCCCTTGCACGACTCACCAGGCGATGAATATTAATCGAGTTTGTGGACTGCCAGACCTGATCTTTGAATTGCTCGTACTGTTCTGCCGTATAGGTACTGGTGTCTGTCAAGTTGAGTTGGCGATCAAGCGCCTTCAAACGAAATTCGTGTAAGTAGAGTGCTGCCAAATGTCGATGAACAAACGAACCCTCGGACGTACTCAGCCGCTCTTCCAAACTCTTGATTTGCTTCTGGCAATCCTGTAAATCCAGATTGTCGGGCTCAAACAACAACCGATCCCGGCCCGCATACTGTTTCAGCTGGGATTGCTGGTAATACGACATCCAGACTGAAACACCGAAAACGAACACGCCAAACAAAACTGCCAGACTCAGCCACTTCGGTGCCATAAAAGAAAACCAGTTTTTCTTTTTCAGTCGATCTGCCAACGCATGTGCCTGCCCAGACACCAATCCACAAATAAACGCAAACAGAATGGTGTTGGCTGGAATGTAAAGGCCGAAATCAAATACCGATGCAATCATCTGACCGCAAATCGCAAAAACACCAATAGTGGTGACAGTAATGGTCTTGGGTGAATTCCCATACTTGAGGAGAAAGCCTAGATTCCAAATCACGATCGCCAGGCAACAGAGTAAAAGAATGCCTCCAACGACTCCAGTGTCAGTCAGCGTCTGTACATACTGGTTTTCAGCGTGCTCGTTCAATCGAGCCTCGCGCGCATGCCGATAGCCTCGGTACACATGGCGAAACGAATTCATGCCCGATCCGAATACCGAATGATCGGAAAACAAATTCATGGAATTCTTCCAGATCTGTATGCGACCTTCATCAAACAGCTCTTCTTTACTGTTCAATGACTCAAACCGCTGCGCGATATTGGAAGACGAACCCATCCATCCGACAAAAAAGACTGTCAACAGGATTGTCAGCAGGATGAAAGCGGCCGAGGCTTTAGGTGCTTTGGCAAGTCCCACGATCCAAGTTCCGATAACGATCGAAAAAATCAAAGCTACCATTCCACCTCGGGACAACGAGGTAACAATTGCCAGGATGATGACGGCAGTTGAGATTAACGTGCATACTTTGAGCGGCGTAAGTTCCCGAACGAACAGCATGGCGTTCAAGTATAATCGAGAGAAAAAAGGATAGTCTTTGCCAATGATTGGACGAGGTCGACTGTGTTTGACGGGCCTGGTCATCGCAAAATAGGCCAGCCCAAGACTTGCAGCCAGACATAACAACAAATAGCCAGAAGCATTGTTGCGGTTGATAAACGAAGAAAAAGGCTTGCCACCATAAGTCCGCTCGACGAACCAGTATATTTTCCCGTTGAAGTTGAATTTTTGCACAAGTCCAAACAGGGAGAGCGCGAGCCCTTGCAGCGTTAACAGGACCGCCACATAAGTCACGCTTTGCCTGGAGCAAAAATAATGTGCCGCCAGCAACAGGCAGCAAAATGAGAGATAAGCCAACTGAATAAAATCCCAGGTGCCTTCCGGATTCAAACTGATGCGTACCGGCGGTCCCTGTTGAAGCTGCTCTGACTTAAAGACGTCCTGCTCGTTTTCTACTAACGAACCAAGATCAGCATAGACTTCAGCTTGCCTGGGCGCAATCATCGACGCGACACCGGGCGACAAGGGTAATAGTTGAAATAGCCCCAGCAAGATTCCCAAAAATACAGGAACCGACAGGTAAGGAAGAACGTGACGAGTCTTTTTCGTAAAAGCCAGTTCCAGCCACCACAGCACCATGGCAACCAGTGCAAGTCCCATCAGGAGGCATTGAGCCGCTTTGGATGTTGAACCAATCATCCAGGGTGCCAGTAACACCATCAACAAGACGACGATCCGTCCCAGCAAAATCAAAAGCCAGGCTGGATCTTTTTCCGAGCTGGAACGAGTTCGGCTTTTTCCGGATTGGCTTTTTCCGGATCGGCTTTTTCCGGATCGGCTTTTCGATTGACTACGGGAACTTCGGCGCGAACTTCGACGAACGGCCTTGTCGATATCGTTTTCGAGTGGTTTGTCCTGGTCGTTCATGGACGCGCAATCCGTTGGCAGTAAAGCACCGATTCTCTACCGCATTAAGCGAAGTTGATCTAATCTTGCGAATGTCAATTTGATTATGGTCGATCAAAAATGGCCGGTAAACGGCTACATCGCTTGAAATATTGTTTTTCGTACTGTGCCTGGAGCCGGCAGTTCAGTTATTCTTCGCTGTAACGGCGCCCGGTACCTAGAGTAAATGTGTATATCACGATAATGGCACCGACCGCCAACATACTCCAAGGCATCCACTCTTTGGGGCGGTATGTATGAAAGCCGGTGGTTTCCAGAACCCCATTTCCGGCTGATGTGTTTACCGAAGCGTTGTTGAACGCGCCGCTATTGAAATTGCCATTGAACGCACGATTGCCGTTGCTCACGCCCGCGTTTTGATATGGCGAATACTGCTGATATGCCGAGTTCTGGTAATAAGGAACCTGGTAAGACGCCGTTTGAAACGGGTCGTTCGGGTTTGTCGAATTCGGATTGGCAGAATTGGTGACTGAGTTTTTGGCAGACTTGCGACCCAGTTTCTTGATCACGATCTGTTCAACAAACAGAAACTCCAGGCCCACCAACATGGTGGTTAATCCAATTGCCAGAAAGAGTGCTCGCCACATTTTCGAATATCCCTCTACAAGTGCGAATCAAGCCGAGCTTACTTGCCAACGTCCTTGGTCTCGTTGGGACCAAGTTTGCTGGATTGCTGATTCTCACGCTTGATTGCGTCGTAGATTTCCTGACGATGAACGGGGATTTCTTTGGGAGCATCAATTCCTAAACGAACTTTATCACCACGAATGTCGACAACCGTGATCACCACGTCGTCGCCAATCATGATACTTTCGTCTCGGTGTCTTGAGAGTACGAGCATTTTATTCAGCCGAATTTTCGCTGCTTGGCATCATGCTCTTCGAAAGCCACAAGGGCCGGTTCCATCCATCAAATGCGCAGCCTGCGCAAACGCTGTCCGGTGTTCGGACAAATGTGTCATCGGAACAATGCTAGCTAGACCACCAGTCGATGTGACGACAGTCAGGATGTTCCGGTTCTGCGAATTAAGAGGCTCGCGGTGAAGTAACTCTGGCTACAGGCTGGCCAACACGCTGCCGCCAGTTGTTATGCCGAGCGTCGCAAGGTCACTGGCAGTGCCGCCAGTTCGTATTGAATTGGCTGTTGGTCGACAGTCACGACCTGACAACCCAGTTTGCGATCCAGATTGACAATGACCGGTGCGCGAAGATTGAGAGTCAATACATCTCGATCACGACTAACGACTCCCAGCACATAGGCTTGTTCAGCCGATTCGAGTTCCAGAACCTGCACATCTTTCGGATCGATTTTGACCTGGTACTCAGAAACGAATCGCCTTGGCGAGACGACCGGCAATGCAACGTCAGAACTTTGCATGCTTTGCAACCAGGCGATCGCTGAATTGTCTGCATCAGCCAGAATCACCCAATGCTGACAGTCCTCGAAACCCAACAGGCCGTTGCGGAAAAACAAAATGTCATCTGGCTCAATGTCAACGTTGCCAAAACGCGTTGTTTGGATTTTCATAGCTCAGAATGGTGATAATTTGTGCTAGCTGGACTGCCGACCGATTTCGGCTTATCAGTTTTGTTTATCGGCAATAACGGAAATTCGCTTTGAGTAAAATATCGTGTTTCAGTAATCAATTCGTTATCCGGCTAAAACGCGGCTTTTCCCGGTCGAAAATCTGTATACAAATCGTTGATTACGCAGTTGTCTGGTCGCCGTCCAGAAATTGCAAGCCGCGACTGGCGTTTGAATCAAGCGAAACCCCCTCGCCAGAGGCAGCATTGCCGCCGGCCTGTTGATCGCCGGGCTGTTGGTCATCCGGCTGATGATCGTCGGGGCGTTCGCCTTCAATGATCGAGTTGTTTTGCGGATGGGAAACCACAACACCACAACTGACAACAAACTGGATGGCTTGATCGACCGTCAAGTTCATGTCAACGGTTTGGCTTTTGGGAATTGAAATCGTAAACCCGGTAGCCGGCATCGGCGAAGTCGGCATCAATACACTCACCATCGGTTCCCCCGAGGCCTTGGTGATTTGTTTCATGCTCTCGCCCGTTACAAATCCGATTGACCAGATGCCGCGACGAGGGTATTCGACCGCTACGACTCGAGTAAACTCGATTTCATTTTCACTCAACGCAAAATCCGTAACCTGCTTGACCGACGAGTAGACATTACTGATCACGGGAATCCGTGTGATCAGCGTCTCAATCGATGACCAGATCATCCGGCCAACACCCAAAGCCAGAAACTTGCCCAGGACATACAGGATCAAAATGAACAGAGCAATGAACAGCGGAATCGTAAATTGCGGTCGCAAGTACCGCAGTTGAGCATAGCGATGACAATATCCCTCGGCAGTTGCAGGTAGCTCAAGTCCCGGGTTCAGATTAACCGAGTCGTAGACTTCTTTACGAATCCATTGACGTCCAACTTCGATCCAGTGGGTAGTTCGAGTACGGTTGGGACCGTTTTTTATCTCGATGAAAATGCGGTTACCTTCTCCGTCTTCCTGAATCATCGATTGTGGGTTGGTCGTCGTTTGCTTTTGAGCCCATTCTGCAGGACGAATGTCTCCACGTATCCAGACAATGGTTTGACGAGCGGTTGATTCGATCGGTCGCAGGATATTGTTGAGAATCAGGTTGCCGGCCCACAAGAACAAAACCAGTGTCAGCAGAGGCGGCATGATAATTGCCAAGCCGCGCAGGATGGCTCGACGGAACGGGCCGACCAATGGTTTTTTGGATTGACCTTTGGCTGGCAAGTTCGAATTGTTCTGCTGGTCGGTCATGTCCAAGTCATTTTCGTGATCAGAGTTGCCGCCAGTTGTCGGTCGAGCAAAACGTCATCACACCTAATTGTCCGATTTAATAGGAACCCATTCCACGCGCTACGACTGCCAAATAGACCGAATGGGCTCCCGACTGAAGCAATAGTTTCGTCGCTTCGTTGGCGGTAGCCCCACTGGTTGTCACATCGTCAACTAATAAGACGTTCCTGCCGTCAACGCTGTAACCTCGGTTGAGAGCAAAACAATTCTTGACGTTTTGGAATCGTTGCCGCCGTGACAGTGTGCCCTGTTTGTCCGTTCGTCGATTTTGCACCAGCAACCGTTCATAACAAGGCAGATCCAGTTCTCGTTTTATGCCATCGGCCAATAGAGCCGCAATGTTGGCTGACCGGGTAAATCGACGGAGCCAGTGTGTGGGAATTGGTACAACCAAGTCAAGGTTATTCACTTCCGTCTCGCTCAGCAGGTTTGTAATGGCCTGACCAAGCCATCGTCCGACCTGGAGTGTGGTGGACTCCTGACCCTTTTGCTTCATCAGAATGGCCAACTCGCGAAGCGGCCCCGAATAGTCTCCCAGCGAAACGGTTCGTTGAAAGCCAAGCTCAACATCTCGACACTTGACACAACGCTGGCCAACCTGCGTGGACTCGAATTCTT
>CAZOXC010000137.1:0-7231 GCA_964583205.1 uncultured Pirellulaceae bacterium
GATCATCGCCACTCAGCACCATGAGAGTGGGCAATTGGATTTCGGCTGCCCGGTCTCGATTGGCGTCAATCAGCGTAAACATCTGATCAACCGTTGAGAGGCAGGAAAACTTGCATCGATCAGTTCGCCTGGCTTCCGCGTGGTCTTTGACATCGACCGAGAAGGGATTTTCAGTCACGGTGGTGAACAGCAGGAGTTTTTGTCCGACCTCATGCCAGGTCCGAGTCGGTAACAGGGGCGAACGTCTACTGGAGACGTCAATGGCCGGAGCCAGCAAGATCAGGCCATCGATTTCCGGTTGCTGTTCCAGAACCACGTTGATCGTGGTTGCGCCGCCCAGCGAGTGAGCCATCACCCAGACTCGATCATAACTTTGCCGCAGTTGGGAAATTTCTTCAGCAACGTGTGCAGTCCACTGTTCCGCTGTGGATAGCCCGTATTCGTGGACAGGTTTGGCGAAGCCGGGCAGACGAGTGACTCGGCAATGAAAACCTCGCGCGGCCAGTTGCGGGCTGATCTTGTGATAGGCGCTGGGTGAATCGTTGAAGCCATGCACCATCAGGATCGCAGTTTCACCTTCACCTTCAGAATAGGCAGTAAAGTTCTTCTGCACTCCGCGAAAATCTCGCTCGATTGTGCGTTCCCACTGCTGCAATCGATATTCGATCACCTGCGAATAAAGAAAATCGCCGCCGACCCAAATCAGAACTGTGGCCAGGACGCCGCGAATCAGGTATTTGCGAAATCGATTTGGTTGCGTGGTTGATCGGTTCATGGTTGATTGGTTCATGGTACCGCTTTGGGCAAGGTTGGCAGAGTGAGCGACAATGCGCTAGCCGCCGGATTGTTACCGACACTACCGGCTTGCCGCTGACTGAATTGAGCAGTATTGGGCTGAAGCCGGTGCTGCGAACATGGTTTTGAAATGCATTTAGTGACTGGATAATATAGAACCCGAATTCTGCAAATTCTTCGCGGCTTGCAAAGTATTTTCCAGCAGCATGGTCACTGTCAGCGGGCCCACGCCACCGGGAACGGGGGTGATATGAGAAGCCAGCGGTTCGATTTCGGCAAAGTCAACATCTCCCACCAGACCATCCGCGGTGCGGTTAATTCCGACATCAATTACAACCGCGCCGGGCTTGATCATTTCTGCCGTGACAAAGTGGGCACGCCCAATCGCGGCGATCACAATGTCAGCCTGACGAACTTGTTCTACCAGGTTTGCGGTGCGGCTATGGCAAAGTGTGACTGTTGCATTGCAGACTTGATCGGAAACCACACTGTCTTTTGCGCCCAGCAACATTGCCATCGGTTTGCCGACGATGTCGCTGCGGCCGATTACACAAGCGTTCTTGCCCACGCAGGAGATGTCGTAACGATTCAGGATCTGCAGCACACCATGAGGAGTGCAAGGCAGATAGCGAGGGCGACCTTGAGACAACAATCCGACGTTGTGCGGGTGAAAAGCATCCACGTCTTTCAAGGGATCGATCAAGTCCAGAATCTGTTGTGTGTCGGCGTGATCGGGCAGGGGCAGTTGAACCAGAATGCCATGGATGGATTCGTTGCCATTGAGTTGTTCGACCACTTCGCAAATCTCTTCAGTCGACGAGTCCGCCGCCATACGAATCAATTCGCTACCCATCCCGGCTCGCTTACAGGCTTTCTGTTTGCTGCCGACATAAACTTGACTGGCCGGATCGTCGCCCACCAGTACCGCCGCCAGCGTAGGAACCACAGAAGAGTCTTCTGTGAATTCAGCCGCGCGAACTTTGATTTCCGCTTGGATCGTTTTCGCGAGTCGCTTGCCGTCCAGGATAGTTGCTGCCAAGGTAATCTCGATATCTTAAATGTTGATTGCACTTGTTTGATTTTCAACAACTCGGGCACTTCGGCAAGTGCCTGGTGGCGGCGGTTGCCGAACTTCCGCGAATCGAATCACTCAGGCACAACCGGCTGCAAAGATCAATTTGGTATCCGAACTGTGGTCGTTCTACGTCGGTGTTTCCAAAGTTTCCAAAAAAGATTTGGTCGTGAATACAGGCAACGTACAAATCAAGCATATTCTTGCCCTGCAAAAACATTGAGAATGGTGTAAAATGGAATCACTCAGGCAACCATCACTTCGGCCGGCAAAATGCCAGGGCAATCGACGCTCACAGTACTGAAGCTCAATACTGACGCTGAAGCCGATACTGAAAAAGGAGACTGTTTTCGCAAGTTCACTTCGTCGCCCCGCACTTGTTCTGAATCGTAGTTGGCAACCGGTCAATATTGCTTGCGTTGCCCGGGCTCTCGTGTTGGTCTGGAATCAGACCGCTCGAATCGTCGATCCCAGAGACTATCAGTTGTACGACTGGGAAGACTGGTCTCAAATTATTCCCAATGATGACGAGCCATTCATACAAGCCGTTTCGACACGCTTGCGAATTCCGGAAATCATTGTCCTCAACAGCTTTGACAAACTTCCGACCGCATCGGTTTCTTTCAGCCGTCGAAATCTTTTTAAACGAGACCGGTTTACCTGCCAGTATTGCGGTGTGCAGCCCAAGCCGGACGAGTTAACAATTGATCACGTGTTGCCTCGCAGTCAAGGCGGACAGACCACCTGGGACAATTGTGTGCTGGCTTGCTTCCGTTGTAATCACAAGAAGGCCGATCGCACTCCCGATCGAGCCCACATGAACTTGAAGAAAGAGCCGGCCAAGCCCGTTTGGCATCCGGCCTACACTCGCTATCCCATCAAGATGGAAAGCTGGTCCAAGTTTATCAGTCAGGCCTACTGGGACAGCGAACTGGACAATTGAGCAACCGCTCTATGTATCAGAGTCACGGTAACAGAATTACGGGGCGAAAATGTTCAACCGAATTTTCATTTTCGATCAGGCCCGGTAACCAGCGAAATTAACTCGCGCAAAACCGCCTGGTTGCGCAGCGAAAGTCCATCAATTTCGAATTCATGTTTCGAGTCTCGCGTTTCAATCGAAATGCCATACATGAAATCATCGGCGGTGCCTCGTTGTCGAGTCGAGGCCGGGACTTCAGACCAGTCTGTGTCGGTGATCAATTCATGGAGTCGAGCCATCCGCTCAGCACTCAAAGTCGATTCACTGTTGTTGGGTCCTGCCAGCGAACCGTCGGTCGACAAATTCCATTGCATGTTAACGCCGGCGAAGCCGCCGGACTGAACAACTGTAATTGTTTCGAAGCTGGATTCCGTATCGGCGGAACCGCGCTCGGAAAGTTGCTGATGCAAAAATTCCATGATCTGGCGAGAGGGTGCATCGTTTTCGGTACCCAGTTCCTGATTGAGTGAAGAGTGGGTCTTGCCGGCGGCCGAACTGACCGTCGCATCGCCATCCAGCTCGTTGAGTTTGTCAGAGAAACGAGTGGCCTGAGCTTTGGTGGACAGACGCCGAGCCAGATGAATCAACAGAAATGGCGGGTATTCACGATCTGCTTCCAAGTGCCAATAGGGTGAAGCCTGTTTTTGAATTTCAAGGTCCTTGGTAAAAACCTGCTCGTACAAAGCCACGTTGTCGGCGCTTTCGTGTTTTTCGATTTGCAACGGAATATCAAGGCCGCCGGTATCCAGCGAAATTACACCGGATAAATCGCCGGGAGTCATTTCAAATTGTTCGAGGTACTGCGGATCAGTGCCCACCAGACAAACCAGATGCGCGCCGGCACTGTGGCCCATCAAAAAAATTCGCTCGGCATCAAACCCGTATTCATCCGCATGTTTGCGGGTCCAATCGATGGCCGCAGCAATATCAGTGGCCTGAGCAGTAAAATCGGCCGCGGGGTGAAAGCGATAAGATGTGGCAATCATGGCCATGCCTTTGCCAACGATCCAATCCGGTTTGCTGCCAACTCGAGATTTGTTGCCAACACTCCATCCACCGCCATGCACATAGATCACGACCGGAAGTCGATGATCAACTTCTTTGGCAGGAACATAGACATCCAATTGGTTACGGGCCGCCCGAGTTCGATCGTTCTTGGAGTATTGGAAATTGCGCTCAACACGATATTCCTGAGCGGAAAGACTGGTTGAACTCATCAGGCAGCCGGCCAGCAAGAATGACAAAGCCATTGAGAAAGTTTTCATTTGTATTCTTCTTCCGATCAAAGAAGCTTGCAGTTTGTGTGTTCTCATGAGCTCCTCGACGTACTTGAACGATGAAAGTGGACGTGTTTCCACTGGGAGCCTTGTTTCTCCCAGACGCGTGTTTCTTCGTATGTGGAAGTGGTGGCCGAGCCCGATCCATCCATCCGCTGTACCAGCCGAATGTAATTGACGACGGCAGCGGTCGGATCATCGGGCGGTCCCATCAACCGAATATCCACATCGGCCATCGTGGTATTTGACGGCGAACGAAACGACAAGTTGTCGAAATAGAACTTGTGAAATTCCATGCCTTTGACCAGATGACCGCAAGCTTCCGGCTCGAAAGCGGTCAACGAGTGGTCGCAAAGGTGGGTGTAGGTTTTCCAATCACCTTTGGCAATTGAATCCAGGAGTTGCTGAGTCAATTCAGTCAACGATTGTTTCAGGGAGTCGCTCATAGGTCACAAACGAATAGTCAAAATCATTTCGGTGATTGGCAGAGTGTCGCTGTTCGTCAACGATCTTCCAGTCTTCCCAATCAACCTGGGGAAAAAACGTATCACCATCTTCGATGGTAGTGTGTACTTTTGTCAAATAAATTCGCTCCGCGGCGGCAATGGTCGCGGCGTAAATCTGACCACCTCCAACCACCATCAGTTCCTGGCTGTCGGCAGACGTGAATGCGGCGGCCAGGTCATGGCAAACCAGTCCGGATTCATCGGACTGTGGCAATTCAAATTCTGAATCCCGAGTGACCACAACGGTGGTTCGTCCAGGCAGCATGCGGCCAATCGAATCGAAGGTTTTGCGACCCATGATGATGGTATGGCCCATGGTCAATTTCTTGAAACGGCGCAAGTCGTCCGACAAACGCCAGGGCATGTCACCGTCCCGTCCGATGACTCGATTTTCACTCATCGCGACAATGATCGAGATACGAGGATCGCTCATACCGCAACCGGGGCTTTGATGTGTGGATGCGGGTTGTAATTCAATAACTCAAACGATTCGAAACAGAAGTCGTCAATGTTTTTAACTTCAGGATCGATTTTCATCGTCGGTAACTCGCGTGGCTCCCGAGTCAATTGAAGTTCAGCTTGCTCGATATGATTGTTGTACAAGTGAACGTCGCCGAAGGTATGAATGAACTCGCCCGGCAACAGGTCTGTAACTTGGGCGATCATCAAGGTGAGCAAAGCGTAGCTGGCGATGTTGAAGGGCACGCCCAGGAAAACGTCGGCGCTTCGCTGATAGAGCTGGCAGGAGAGCCGTCCATCGGCCACATAAAACTGGAACAGCGTGTGGCATGGTGGCAGCTTCATGTTGGGAATGTCGGCAACATTCCAGGCACTGACAATCAATCGTCGCGATGAAGGATTGGTTTTGATTTCCTGAATCACTTCCGCAACCTGATCGATCGTCTGTTCGTTGACGTCCTTCCAGCTGCGCCACTGGCTCCCATAAACCGGGCCCAGGTTTCCATTTTCATCAGCCCACTCGTCCCAGATCGAAACCCCGTTTTCTTTCAGGAAATGGATGTTGGTTTCGCCCCGCAAAAACCACAGCAACTCGTAAATGATCGATCGCAGGTGACACTTTTTGGTCGTGACCAGTGGAAAACCATCATCCAGGTCATAGCGCATTTGATGACCGAAGAGCGCACGAGTTCCCGTGCCCGTACGATCGTCTTTGGTTGTTCCATCGTCGAGCAGAGTTTGCAATAGATCCAGATATTGCCGCATAACCAATCCTTTATTCAAGAGCCGCAGCGATTATTGTACAGCTCAAGACGGCAACACAACAGACTTGGAAAATGCTGACGATAACCAAGCAAAGCTCTGCGGTAACCAAGCAAAAGCTCTGCTTGTTCAAACGTCGCTTGGCTATTCAAACAACGACACCAGGTCTTCGGCTCGAGTGCCGTCTTTGTCGGTGATGGCGAACTTGCCACGGCCCCGCATAGTTACACCTGCATGCATGCCGTCTTTGCGGATCAAGTAAAATTGCAGGCCAAAATCCGGATTGCCTTTGTTATCCAACAGGCGTGGCGCCGAATGTTTGGCGACTCTCCGCAAAACTTCCAGACCGGCTTCTTTGGGTTCCATACCATTTCGCATCAACTCGACTGCTGCGAAGCTGCACAGGTTATGCAAGTTTGCTTCACCGCGACCGGTTGAACCGCAGGAACCGATTTCGTTGTCGACGTACAAGCCGGCACCAATGATGGGCGAATCGCCAACGCGCCCCGGAAGTTTCCAGGCCAGCCCGCTGGTGGTTGTTACGCAGGACATGTCGCCTTTGGAATTGATTCCGGCACAATGGATTGTTCCTGTAGGACGATTGTCGATCACCTGTTGCGCCAGAGTTGCGATGTCTTGACCGTTGTCATAGATACCGTGTTGGTTGTAACGATCTCCCAGTTCATTGATGAGCGGTGCAACCTGGCTCTGCCGGTCGCGATCAACTTGTTCGGGAAGCGGTTGCAAGCTCTCGTCAGGGGTCAGCCAGTCATCGCGGTCCGACAGGCTTTCTTTCCACTTGAGCCAGATCAGTCGAGTTCGCTCGGTCATCAAATCTTCCTCTTCAAAGCCATGCGCATTGGCAAACTCCAGTGCGCCCGGCCCCACCAGCAACACATGATCGGTTCGCCAGCAAACCATCTTGGCAACTCGTGAGGGATATTTGATATTCTCAAGTGAAGCGACCGATCCTGCTTGGTGCGATGGCCCATGCATCACGGCCGAGTCCAGTTGGATTACACCTCGTTCGTTGGGCAAGCCGCCGTAGCCAACCGAAGTGTCTCGAGGATCTTCTTCCACCAAATTCACACCAGACACCACTGCGTCCAGCGTATCGGCTCCGTCAACGATCTGTTCGTAAGCCAGCCGAGTTGCCTCCAGACCGTTGCCGGAAGATATAACCTTAACCGGAAAATCATCAAGATCCTGGACCTTGAACGGTTGCGGTCGAAGTTCACTGGCCGCAACAGAACTCAATGCAGGAGCAGCCGCTAAACTGGCGGCCGAAGCGGCCAGGAAATTTCGTCTGGATGTGGATTTGGATGAATCAGCCATCGATGTCTCGCAGTCAACATGAATTTATTGAAGACGATATTGT
>CAZOXC010000138.1:0-7210 GCA_964583205.1 uncultured Pirellulaceae bacterium
CGGTTGCCATTCAAGCATCCAGATCAACAGCACCGCGCCCACAAACCAGTTACCGATTTTGTGATGTGACACGCACCAATGTATCGCCGGCGCAAGCAGCACCAGGAAAAACAAATCTCTGAGAAACCAGAGTTGCTCGGCCGGTGGATGCAGTAACCACACGGACAGATAACCAAGCCAGTTCAACTGGACCGGCGTGCCTTCGATCGTATTTACCAGTAGCCAGCAAGTCGTCGCGATGGCGCCAACCAGCAAGTAAGGCACCAGCAGTGTTCTGGTACGTTTGGCCAGTTTGCTCCGATGAGATCGCAACGAATTGTCGCCACTGCGAAAATAGAACAGGCCGGCCGCGAACGCGAAAATTGGCACTGCGACTCGAGCCAGTCCACCAAACAAATAGTCCTGCCACAGCTCGTTGCTTGTGGATTCGGCCAATACCGGCGAGTCAGGAATATCGGACTTGTAATGAATGCCGATTACCAACAGCGTGGCCAATAATCCGACGACTTGAAAAGTCTGCTTGGCTTCGGTTGAAAGGTCGACTCGAGACATGGTTTCCAGCTTGGGCTGCGAGAAATTTCCAGATATCGCGAGCGACCGGAATCGCGCGCATCGTCCCCGCGGACTTGAAAAAGTAGCTTACGGAGTACATCGAGTGGCCGGTTATTTCCGATTTGACGAAGATCCAGCTCAAGCCAGATGCGCTTCGCCGAAATCCGTGCCGAAATCCTGTGCAAATTCCTGGGCAAATTCAGCTTGAGCCGGTTCGAAACCCGGCTCGACCGCACTTTCGATCGCCTGTTTTTGAGCACAATTAACAGAAAGCGCGCCGAACAGGAAGAATAACGCGCCCATCGTATCGATGATGGAAACATCCTGAAACATTCCGTTGACGAGGTAGCCCACGATGCTCGCCAACGCCACCAGACCGATTTGTTTATGCCACAGACTGCAGTGCGGATTCCGCCACGCCGCCCAGGCACTTCGCATGAATCCCACCAGCAACGCCAGCAGTAACAACACGCCGACCATTCCCAGCTCGCACAAGTAATTCAAAAACACATTGTGCTGCATGTAGGGCATCACCTTCCGCAACGGTTGTTTGTCTGAATCAAAGTGATAGTCAATCTTGTGTTTGCTGTATTGACCGAAGCCACATCCGAATACCGGCCGGTCCTGTGCCATTTTCAATGCGACGGTTGCCAACAAGGGGCGCAAGCCAGCCGATTGGCTCATTTCGTAAGCCGTTACGTTTTTGTCACGCTTGAAACCCTGCAGCTTGTCGCTGAAAAACCCCAGGAATACAACCATCACCATCATACCGGCAGCCATCATCAAACTGCGCTGCTTGATATTGGCCGGGATCCACATGACCAGGAATACGCTGATTGCCGCCGCCAGCCAGACTCCTCGAGTCAAAGTAAAGAACACGCCCGCCATAAAAACCGGAGCCATGCAAATCAGAATCGCCTTGCCATTATTCTTTAAATGCGGCCAAAGCATCATGGCGGCAACCAGGCAGACAATTTGATAGACACCGCAGGCCACCGGATTCAAAAACGGACCTCGACCGCGCCCCAGAAACTCGACGAATTCAGTTGACTTGATGTAACTGGGAAAAATCAGGCTCGACGGACCCTTCACTTCCATGATCGACGTCGCTGAAAGGTAAAAACCAAACAACGTCATCCCGATCAACAGGACTTTCACATCTTTTAAACTGAAGTCTGCATTGCGAGCGATAAAGTAAATCGCGATCGGCAAATAGTTGTAAAACAACAGCCTTGCCATGGGCAAGTTTTCGCGGAATTTCCAATCCGTCAGAAAGGTGCTGGCCGTCAGATACAGGCACAGCGCCACCACCACCGCATCCAACCTGGTGAATTTGAAATTGATTCGGCGCTGCCAGGCAATCAGGAAGCAACTGTGGACAAAAACGATAAACAGCAGCACTCGATCGATCGTAACCGGAATCGGACCAACGGACTGACTGAAAAAGTGCGGGCCGAACACAGCACCCACCAACAGCACACAGCCCAGATGGACCACTGTACCCGTAGTGCGCCCCAGCCATATCAGCCAGAGTAATCCGCCAATCGCAATGAAAAGTATCGCCAGTTCCACAAAGCCATCTGTCGCACAAGGTAGAGTCTATCCCTATCCTTATCGACTTGAGCAAGAACTGAACGAAGCTGTCGGGCAGCTTTGCAAAATAGATCGGCTGTACCCATCAGTCCGATATGCGCGATTTAATGATTTCCAGATGGTGCGGGACATGCCCGGCCATACAGAAAGCCAGAGCCCGTACGCTCATCGGGTTTCCCTCGACTGTGCCAGTTCGATCCCAGCACTCCGCTGCGAAGCGCCCAAACATCAAAACGTTGCCCTGGCGAATCGTCAACAGTTCATCTTTGAGTGACTTCAAAGTGGGATTTTCGTAATCGTTATTGTCTACCCATTCGTTCTGATCCATTCCCGGAATCGGCTGACTGTCGGCCGAGGCGAATCGTAACGCTCGATAAGCGAATACTCGTTCGGCATCAATCAAGTGCCCGACAACCTGCTTGATTGTCCAGGTGTAAGGTTCATGCAACTGGCTGGCCTGAGTTTCATCAATTTGACTCAGCCCTTTATCGATCGGCCCAAGCTGATCTTGCAGAATTTGAACGATATTGCCTTCGGGCACACGTTGAATGTAGCCGTGGTAGTAGTCGGCATATTCGCCGGACTGGGGTCGAGAATTTGTCATGCGATTCAATCTCCAAAACCACATTTTACCCCTCGACCGAACTCTGCCCAAGGTTAGCGAGAAATGCTCTCGGTCCCGTCGGCTGTTTTCAGAGCCCCCTGCCCGACAATCGTCAAAGGCGTCTGGTAAAGATGCTCGGTCCGTTTGTTGCCGTGCAAATCGTCAATCGAAATACTCAAACGATAAATTCCCTCGGGCAACTCAGGGATCTCAAGCGGAAAATAGGTATAAAAATCCGTCCGCACACTGCGACTGGTGTCTTCTGTCGCCGCGAATCGCTGTTGAGCCACCACGCGGTTGTGATCGTCCAGCAACTGATAGCCACCGCGCAGCTTCGCTGTATAGGCGGTTGCACCTTGCCCGACTTGAGTCCGGATGGCCGAAAAGTTTCGAATCTCGCAGTAAACAATCGCTCGCTCACCCACCGAAAAAGTCGAGTCCTTTGTTTCATATTGGCCAAACCCAGAAACTGAATTGCACAGTGAACTGTTGGAAATTTCCAGCGGTGCCAAGCCGGCGAGTTCTGTTTGAGCCTGTCGCAATGCGTTCAGTGATACCTGTGCCGAGTCCGGGTTAAGTGCCGAACCAGCAATTCGATTGCCGGTTTCCAGAAACTGGTTGAATGCCACGAATTGGTGATGCCAGAATGCCTGTTCGCGTTGAGTGATTCCTTCGATCGGCTCAAGTGCGCCTTCGATATCACCAGCAGACAAGCGTAACAGGCGAGACTGAATTGCCAACCGAATTCGTTCTCCAATCGGATTTCGAGTTGAGGCCTGTGGAAACTCGATGCGATATTGTTCCAATGCGTCAATCGTACTTCCCAGCAATTCGCGCCATGTCGGTTCTTGATCGATATCGGTTTCCGATGGCAACAACTGGTTGCGAGCAACCACAGACTCGACTGCCGAATCCCAATTGCTGAACATCACTGCGTCGGCGCATTCCTGGCAACCTTGCTTACACTCGCCGGACGCTTGAGGAACACAATCCTGATGAGTGTCGGAGTTTTCCGGAATCGGCTCAAAAAAGATGGAGTGGATCAAGTTGGGTTCGGGCTCCGCCAATCTTTCAGGGATACGCCCTGTATTAGATGGAGTGACAGGCTGGTTCGAATTCTCAAGTGGCTGCGGTGGTTCTACAAAGTGCGCCGGCTGGACACTGAAGTCCTTGCGAATAAATTCGCGCTCGCTATCAGGCAGATTATCGCTCTGCTCCAACAACTGGCTGGCACGGTTCATCTGCAGTTGGCTGTCCGGCTGATTTTGAATCGGTCGAGCAGTGATTTTCAAGGGCTCGGCAAATTCTGGCTCGGAAACTTCCGGCTCGAACGTTTCCTGGCGAGGCGGTTCAACCTCAATCGCAGCTTCCGGCTCTGCCTGGATAATCACCTGGCTGGTTGCCATGGATATTTCCAATGGAATCGTGATTGGTCCCAGTTCAGTCGGTTGTTGCAACTGGACTGGTTCGGCTTGTTCGTTTTGATCAGTTTGCACGATGGCCTGCGGTGTTGAGGCGACCGGCTCGACCACTCGTCGACTGGAAGATTCTTCTGACAATTGTTGCGACACGGACTCGACAACCATGTCGGAAAGTTTTGTATTCGAATCAAATTCCTGTTCGACAAAATCTGGCAATTGACTTTCCTGTTCCTCGACATCCTCGACCTGAAATACCGCAACATTTTCGGACGGCAGCAGTCGGTCGTTTTTGAAATCGATTGCGTCAGATTGCGGCAGCTCATCGATTTGAGGTTCGGATTGTGTGGTCCAGTCGGCAACTCGCTGAGGTTGACTGCGGGCAGCCGGCGTGACGGTCTGCGCATCTGCAACTTCGATCCGTTGGTTACCCAGTTGGTCCAAGTGCAGGCGACCGAGTCTCGAATTTTGAAATACCGAACCACATCCGCTGATCATCAGCGAAATACTTACGATTAGAGCGAATTGGAATCGCATCAATTTGCCTCGCGTGGGGGGTGCAGGGACAAACTTTCTATACGCCAAAATTCTTCTCGACTGAATTTCGCCGATCAAGAACGTATAAAAGGTGCGGCAGATAGTAGAAAAATGAAAACCGAGCCGCAATAGAAGCGTCATCGTCCGGCGGGCACGCTATTTACCGATGAGACAAGCCTGCAAAGTGATAGCACGCCAGCAATCGCCGGCCACTGGGCGACTCATTACCGGGTGGCACTCGGTGACAATTCGCTGGCCATCCGAGCCACAAGTTTTTCCAGGGGAAGCTGTCCGCGGTGAGGTTCGCTATGAGTTCCCTTGAGCGCCAGATCTGTCTCGGCCAACCAGCGATACATCAACCCAACTCGTTTCCGTCCCAACTGTTTGAGCTGTTTCTTTGCCAGGTCCAGCCCGCTTCCCCATTGTTGAAAACCGGCATCAAGCAATGCCGCATCCAGGTTCAGCTTCTGCCCTGCCCTTTCACATCGAGTGATGTTTTCCATCGCTCGACCAAAACGCCGCAACGACCAGGATAGCTGACCATAAAGAGCCAGCGGATGTTCACCGGATTGAATCAACCGGTTGAGCAGCATGATGGCTTCGTCAGCGTTTCCACTGGCGGCCGCATCGACCACCTTCCAAATCGACTGGTTTCGCCAACCGCCGACGAATTCCTGAACTTTGTCAGGTTTAACTTTGGCACCGGGTTCAAAAAACAGCGAGAGCTTTGACAGTTCCTGGTCCATCCGCCCTAAATCTTCATCAACCAAATCAAGCAACAAATTGATTGCCGCCGGTTCCAACTGAATCTGATACTGTGTCTGGCTCCAATCGTTCACCCATGTATTGAATTTCTTCGAATCCCTGGAACTTGAGCGCCCGCGCTTGATTTGAGGAATACTGCACTCGACCTGCAACTCGTTTTTATTGATCGCTTTGTAAAGTTTCGTGTTGCCCGGCCAAGTGCCAACTTGCAGGATCAAGCACCCATGTCGAGAAGGCTTGGCAACATAATCTTCCAACTGGCGGCGATACTTTTTCACAAATTCGTCTGCGGCGGAAATCACAACTACCTGGCGATCACCGCCGAACAATGAAACAGTTCGCAACAAATCAGCAACATCGCACCATTCTGTTTCCGGGCCGTCCAGGGTCGTGGCGCCAAAACTCTGGTCTTCGTCCTTATCCGTCAAACAATCAATCAAGTGTCGCTTGACTTCATTTTGCAGAAATATTTCGTTGCCAAACAAGGCGATGGCCGCAGGCGTTTCTGCCAACGGTTGAGCCAAACAGTCGATAGCATGAATCGTACTCATTTTTGGGCGGCCTCGTCATCATCGCCACCGATTCGAATTCCATCTCCAGGCCCTAACCAGCCACAGATGACTTGCAACAACCCGGCCAAAGCGATCAGAGAAAATCCGAATCGACCGCTGGTGTTGACGATTGACAAGTATTCCCGAAAACGGCCCCTGTCATTCATCGAGTTCAGATCGACAATTTGCCCGATGGTTTTGAACTCGTCCAACATTTGAATCAAAAACACAAAAATGATCGCGATCGCACTCAGACCAACAAAGCCAAGCAATACGAACTTCCAGTTATCTGGTGTAGGGCGAGCACACTCCTGATCTTCGCCCATGAACCGCAGCGCTGAAATCACGAACAGGACGCCCGCCACAATCAACAAAATGTAGGCCACCCGGAAAAAGGAACTCATGGAATCACACAAGGCAGATAGTGGCTCGGGAGTCGCCGTGCCCGTGGCGTTGGTCACTTCATGTAGTGCCCACATGAAATTCATCAGTACAAACAAGCCGGTCACACCGGCGATAATGGTCAACAATCCACCGACAATGTGCAGGCTTCGCCATTTTCTCGAGTAGGCCACTCCGGCGTCGGCCTTGAACAGAAACCAGCACAAACCAATTGTCGCCAGAGCCCAGCCGAACATCAGGCCCAGCATTGCAGGCCCAAATCCGATGGAATCGGGAACCTGGTTATCGAAGGAAACTTCAGACATATCGAATGCGTATGGCACATTCGGGCCAACGACCACCATCCCAATCGCCGTACCCAGAAACAGCAAGGCCGACAGTAAATATAAAAATCGCATTATTGTTTGCCTGAAACAGAGATGCAGTGAACTTGGGGCGATCGAATGGGTCAGAATACTGGACTTGGCAAGTCCATCTTTTAGAATGCAATATACACTTGCCGGTCACCGAAATTAAGTATCCGAACTGCAATTGAAACGATTGATTCGCAGCTTTGTTTCAAAATTTATTTCAAAGAGTCTTGTACCCGTTACTGAAACACTGATGCCCGAAACCACCCCTGAAGCTCCGCCGGTCGAACCGGAAAAAGCACCCGCACCGCGGCCCCAATCGCCCCCGGCTCCAGAACCTCGGCGAGCGCCCCAGCCCTTTGACCCGGAATGGCCCGAATCACGTCCCGAACCACCCCCTAAAGCACTCAAATTCTCCTGGCTTCTTCTCGATTGCAA
>CAZOXC010000139.1:0-7201 GCA_964583205.1 uncultured Pirellulaceae bacterium
TTATTCAGCCTTGCTCTGTCAGCGACCCTGGCGGGATTCCTGATTTCGATGAGGAAATCGGAGATGAGACCAGTTTCTTTACGTCGCTTATCCTGGCCCGTTGATAGTGTTGCCCAGGACATAAATGAGTATTTCGCAGTTTAAAAATCAACAACAGCTCCACGGCGAGTTGTCAGGATCCAACCTGGGGCCATCATCTGGCTTTTGTCCGATTGCTCCCGAAAAGTTAGCAGATTTGAATGACCTGGCAGAACTGGCTTGTCATCAGGCTCTGAAAATTGCTGCAACCGCTGCCAACTTTGATACTGGTTGGATGCTGGATCATATTAAACTGCCGCACCGAATTGTCGATGAAGTTTTGTGGCAACTCAAAGACGACAAACTTCTGGAAATGCTTGGGCAGGTTGGACCCCTTAACTACCGTTTCAGAATAACTGATAATGGCTTGACGTTGGCCAAGCGATTAATGGACCTGTGTGGATATGTGGGACCGATGCCGGTTTCACTGCAGCAATATGTGCACTCGGTTGAAGAGCAGCAAAGTCATCGCAGGGATCTCGGCGTTGAAGAAGTTATCGCGGCCACCGAAGAATTGACGCTGGATCGCAAGATCATCGAAATTGCCACACTGGCTTACGCTTCCAACCGCAGCCTGTTTATCTTTGGCCCGGCTGGCAACGGAAAGTCCAGTTTGGGGCGTTTGTTGCGCAAGGCATCTGGGCGAAAGATCTGGATCCCTTGTGCGATTGCCATCGACGGCCAGGTGATTCAATTCTACGACTCGCAGATTCATCAGCTTGCTAAAGAAGACGATGCTGATTCTCCGGATTCTCGGTGGGTGCTGGTTGAAGAGCCGATGGTTGTATCGGGTGGTGAACTCACGTTGAACCAGTTGGATCTGATTTACGATCCTGCGGTGAACTTTTATTCTGCGCCACCGCACTTGAAAGCGAATTGCGGAATCTACTTCATCGATGATTTGGGACGTCAACAGGTTCCTCCGTCGGACCTGCTGAACCGCTGGATTATTCCGCTTGAACAGAACATTGATTACCTGACCTTTGCCAACGGCAAGAAAATAGAGATTCCCTTCCTGATGATGTTGATTGTGGCAACCAACTTGAAAACATCAGATGTTGCCGATGAAGCATTCCTGCGTCGGATGGGCTACCGAATCTATATGGGGCCACCAGATGCCGAGAGCTTTCGCGCTATCCTTCATAAGCAAGCGAAGCAAATGGGTTTCTCGTTTGACGAATCCATTTTGGAACAGGTCGTCAATCGATATCGTGATGAGAAACGGACTTGGCGTGCCTCGGAACCTCGAGATCTTTTGGTCCGGTGCGCGGACGTTTGCCAACTTAAAGGAACCGAGCTCAAGTTGGATGCCGATACCATCGAATTGGCCTGGGCGGGATATTTCTCTAAACACCTGAAAATGTAGCTAGCCGTTCAATTTGTAGTGGGTATTACCCACTCTCCCAATGGCGATCTTGAGGCTAGCAACATGTTTTTGAGCAAACCGCACTTTTGAGAATACAAATCTTAACGATCGATTCAATTCTGACGAATAGTTAAAAAAAGCGGACGACTTTTTTGGATTCGAGAAAAAGATCTGGATTGCTGCGGCAGTCAACAGGTTTGGGGGGAAGACAATGATCCGGCAGAATCTTCGTTTAATAAGCTGCGCGCGAGGGCCAACCATCAAGATTCAGTTTGGACTGGGCACTTTTGCAGCTTTATTATTCGTATGTATGGTGTTCCCGTTACCGGTTTCTGGACAGGACTTTCAACCACAATCGAGGTTGGACCAGGTCCCGGTAATGGAACCGCGGCCTGCGCTTTCTGATCTTGAGCGACAGAATCTGACCCAACGACCTGCCGACGATCAGGACTCGGTTGCCGGTCTGTTAAGTAGTTTGCAGGGACAAGACAGCGTATTTGAAGTAGTTGTAGGGCGCAGCAAGTTGCTGACGCTGAATGAACCGCTGGCTTCATTCGAAAACGAGTCCATTCCGGTCGTGGCGACCGGCGATCCTACGGTGATTGACTTCGATATTCTGCCGAACTCGCAGATGATCAGGGTGTTGGGTAGGCGAGTCGGAATGACCGATCTTTCGGTTATCACCAGAAACGGTCAGGCTTATACCTTCCAGGTGAAGGTGTCTTACGACATCAATGTGTTGACGGCGTTTATTAAGCAACGTTTTCCACACTCGAACATTCGCATTGGTCAACTTTACGAACACCTGATTGTGGAAGGTGAAGCGTCTGGCGTCCAGCAATCAGCTCAAATCATTCAATTGATCGAGTCCTTTGCGAATTCGGCACAGGTTCCCAGTAATGTTGAAAGCACACAAGTTGGACAACCCAATTTGCCGAACGCCGGTAATCCCGATAATGCTCAGCCGAATGTTGATCCATCGACGATTCCGGCCCTTGGTACACCCGGTGTACGACCCAATGTGACAGCGACTTTTCGCCAGCCTCGAATCATTAACCTGATCCAGGTTCCCGGTGTGCAGCAGGTCATGTTGCAAGTCCGCATCGCAGAATTGAATCGAACAGCTTTTCGTCAAATCGGATCAAGTATCCTTTATGGTGATTCAAGCGGTCGTCGGTTTGGATCTTCACTTGGATCCAGCGCGCCTTTGGCTGGCGACGCCGGAAGCTTGCTGGGTCTGGCACTGGGTGGAAACTCGACAGCCTTCGCGATTATTCCCAATGCTACTTTAGATGTTGTTTTTGACGCATTGCGACGAAACCAGGTGGTTAACGTTCTGGCAGAACCAAACTTGATGGCCATGCACGGGCAGGAAGCCAGTTTCCTGGCGGGCGGCGAGTTTCCGGTTCCGGTGCCACAAAACATCGGCGGTGGAGCTTCAACGTTTACCGTTGAATTCAGAGAGTTTGGAGTTCTGTTGGATTTCGTCCCCTACATCATGGACAACGGAGCAATTCGCTTACATGTGGCACCCGAGGTGAGCACGATCGATCAGTCGATCGGGGTAATCAACCAGGGGATTTCCATTCCTGGAGTCAATACGAGGCGTGCCAATACGACGGTCGAGCTTCATCAGGGGCAAACGCTCGCTTTGGCCGGTTTGATTCAAGCCGAATTGGAAGCAGCAACCGATCAACTGCCCGGCCTGGGTGGCTTGCCTTACATCGGTCCTTTCTTCAGTAACACTTCGCATGAGCGAGTGGAAAAAGAACTGATCATTCTGGTTACGCCCTACTTGGTTGATCCCATGGATTGTCAGCAGGTCGGAGAATTGCCGGGTTCTGACGTTCGTGATCCCGATGATCATGAGTTCTACTTGCTGAATCGAATTGAGAGTCGTCATCCCGGTGTCAACTACCGCGCCACCAACGGATGGGACGACCCACTGAACATTCGTCAACTAAAATTGCAGTCCAGCGGACAATTTTACGGACCCTATGGATACTCCAAGTAAGAATCAGGTGACAAAAATGAAAAACATCTTAGTATATTCGGCTTGCTGCCTGATGCTTCCGGTAGTTTTGGCAACAGCACAGGAAGAAATTCCGGTGCCCGTCCAGGAAATTCCTGCTCATAATGTGCAGCCTTATGGTGGATACAGCCAGGGAGCTTACGGCAACAGTTTTCAAATTCAGGGAGTTCCCACACCAGTCGCTCCAGGTCAAGGAAAGTACCCGGTCCATGGACAGACTTATTCGCAAAGTCACACCAATGGGTTCTATGGAAATACTGGCTGCATTTCCCAACGAGGTTTGAATTGTCATCAAGGTTGCAATTCCACATGTAAGCCCAAGTTTCAATTGTGCCCGTTCGGTTTCAATGATCACGACTATTTCGCCTACCGCCATCAACCTGAATGCCATGGCGAAAAAGTCTACTCGATTCTGGAAGCTCAAAAGTTAAATGGTCAAACCGCCCAAATGGTTTTCCACAATTTCCACTTCAATTGGATTCGTGAGACTCAGGCATGGGAATTGAATCAAGCGGGTCACAGAAACCTGAATCTGGTTGCCCAGTTGCGTAATTCAACTGGTTCACCCATCCTGTTATCACCAAGCGGCGACTCGCATGCTGACCAGGCCCGCTTGCAACTTCTTGGCCAGATGTTTGCCGAACGTGGCGTTACATTAGGTGCAGGCGATCTTGTAGTGGGCGCGCCATCATCAAACGGAATCATCGGCAACGAAGCCATTCTGATTAACGATAGACGGCTAATGGGTTCGCCTTTTCAGTCTGGAATCGGTACCAGCAATTCCAGTGGATTCGGAACTGGAACTGGAACTGGCTCCACGAATTCGTCACCGCCAACATCAGGTGGAACGCCCGGCGGGTTTTAAGTGCTGCTTTCCATGTATCTGGCTTGGTCAGATGATTCTCAGAAATTAGGGATTAATCAATGAGTGCTTGTTGGAAAACTTTAAGTTCAATTTGTTTGCTGATTTTTTGCCTGGCCAGTCTGAGCGGGTGTCAACTGGCATCGTTGTCAGGAACGGTACTCAATGACAGCCCGTCATTCAACCATGCCGCAACCACGGCAACTCCAAACGGTCAAATCCTTGTCAGTCAGGTTGCTGAGGACTTGGTGTTCGAACAACATGTCCCAGAACAAGTTGTCATTGAACCGGCCAGATCTACAGTGACCGAGTTGGGCACATTTCGGGACACCGCCGAACCCATCGAAGAATACCCGTCGCCAGTTTTGGAGCTGCCCGCGCCGCAAACCGATACAGACACTGGTGCGGAACAGGCAAGCTGGGAATATGACAGCCCATCCGAAGACGAAGTGCTAATCGTTTCACCGCAGGAGTATGCCAACTCGCAAGGTTCCTGGAAATCGCCTGGACAGCAACCAGCGCCGAAGCGAAACATTGCAACGGCCGCACCTCAAGCAGACTTGAATCAACAGGTTCGGCGAATTCGGATGATAGAGCAGAACGGTCAGGTTGAAACAGCGATTGCCGAGTACACTAATCTCGGCCGGCAGTTTGGTGAAGTTCCCGTGATCCTTCACAGGCTTGCAGTGTTGTATGCTCGCTCTGGACAGAATTCAACTGCCCAGCATTTCTTCAACCGAGCGTTAGCGGTCAATAATGGCAATCTCGATCTACTTGCCGACTACGGATATTTTTGCCTTGAGACCAATCAACTTGAGCCGGCCGAAAACAGTCTGCGTCAAGTCTTGTCAATGGACCCACGAAATGCTCGTGCTCATAACAACCTGGCGATTCTTCATTCGATGACCAACCGAAAGCGTTCGGCCGTTAAGCATTTTCTTAAAGCTGGATTGAACCGGGAACAAGCTCAGTACAATCTGGCCACTTCGCAGCAGTTAGCTCGACCTGAAAGTCTTTCGATGCCGACACCACAAGTCGCCGGCCGTCCGGTTCAAATGCGATAAACAAATTGGCCAAACCTACTTGAAGTTTTGATTGGCCCCACCATTTGGGTTCTGTCCGATCACATTGCTGTTTTGTTCCTGGCCAATCTTGCCTTCGTAGACTTCCCAACCCATGGGCTTGGGTGGTCGCGAAAACCAGTCTTTGACCCAGTTGTTCGTGATTTGCAATGCATCGTTAATCTTGCGATCCTCGAAAAACAGAACAACGCTTTCCGGGTTGGACTTGGCATTAAAGTTGACGCCGAACAATTCGACTCGAACAGGCAGAAATGGTTTTTGCGAGAGCACGATTTGAACCTTGCTGTAGGATCGAGCGTCCGCGGCGGTTTTGGGATAGGCTTCGATCATATAGTGCCCCTCGGGAATTCCCTCGGGAGCCATCGGGCGAATCCAGAAACGGCGATTCAAGTCATCGGCTTTGGCGCCGAATACAAAGGGCAGGGGACTGTTTTGAATTCCCGCACCTTGCATTTCCGGCGGCAATTCCAGCACATTCATTCGCTGATTGATAAAGTCAAACTCGTAAATGGCTTTACCGTCAGTGATCCATTTTTCCTGTTCTTTCTTGCGAGTCTCTTCGTCTTCGCTTTTCAGGTAGTCCGGTTGCTGCCCTTCGACTTGAGGCGCAGAGAAATGGAAGACGTCTTTGACTTCGTAACGCCCTCGGTCGGGTTTGGCAAAACGAATTTCACCAACGGTGACCATTCTGGCGGCAAGTTTCTGGGTGGTTGGGTCGCGGTAGTTTAAGAATTGTGGCATGTAGTGCCAGCGCTTAAAGTTGCACTTGTAAGCTCTAACCTTCTCGCTCTCTTGCTCCCAAAATTGCACCAGCTGATCGACCCACTTTTGCGATTCAGCGTCCAGCGGAAAACCCTCGGGCATGATCGGCTGAACTGTGTTTTGTAGAGCTGCGGCTGCTTGCGCGGCGTCCTGAGTGACCTGACGGTTCTCGACATAGCGCTGTACCAACGGTCTTTGTTGATTCGATCCAGCAGACTGCTGCTGAGTCTGTTGCTGCTGCTGTTGATTGTTTTGCGTCTGATTATTCTGTGTCTGATTATATTGGGGCTGATTGTACTGCCGCTGTGTATTTTGCGTTTGAGCGATTGCAGCAACTTGCCACACGAGCATAGCCGTCAGTGTGCAGACGAAAAGAGCAGCACGATTGCGAAGACGCATGATTACTTCCCTGTAATTTGGATCGATTCACAAACCGAAGACTACGAACCGCAGTCAACGGTGGTTCGGGAATTTAACACGGGTGCAATTCGGCACCTAGACTGATTTGATTCTTCTGGAATTCAAAACGCATCTAAGCGGGAGTGCTAGCTCTTGGTCAATCGGTAGCAGGCTCGCCGAGTTAGAATTGAGCGAGGCTTCGCCAAACAGCCTTACGAAATTTCGAAAATGCTGCTGGTGAGAGGGCTACTGACGACGAAGTGAGGCGTTAAGGCGGTGGATCTGGAGTAGAATCGATGCTGTTGAGAATCGAAATTCAAGGGTAAGACGACGGATGAAACCTGATAAGACAACGCTTGTTGCTTCACTAAACCGACCCGCAATCGTTGCGGCTTGGAGCCTTGTTTATGTAGCTTGCTTTTTTTGTTCTGCGCTTTCGATCGCTCAGGATCAGCAAGCTCAACCGGCTGAGGTGCCAGCTAGCCCGAACGTTCTGTGGCTGACCGCCGAGGATATCGGACCGCACTTGGGGTGTTACGGTGATTCGGTTGCCCGGACTCCGAATCTCGACGCGTTGGCTGCAAAAGGGATGATCTACAAACGAGCTTGGAGCAACTATC
>CAZOXC010000140.1:0-7182 GCA_964583205.1 uncultured Pirellulaceae bacterium
CTGCAAAACATCGTCATACCCAACATTCACTCGGTAACTGTCTTCCGCAGCATTCACCATGATCACACCGGGTCCTGGCAAACCGGCAATCCGATAATTTCCCAAACGATCTGTCTTCATTTGATACGCTCGATCGTATGGCCACGAAGAATAGTACTGCAGATAGTCGTCCATGTTTTCAACGCGCGGATTGGACTTGGTTGGCGAATACTGCAAACGCGCGTCCGCAACCGGTTGGCCCGTACGCAAATCGGACACTTGCCCGCTTATCCAAATCCCACGAGGCAATTCGATTTTCAAATCCAGTGGTTGAAAGTCGACTGCGTCAGGCAAAACGTCGATGTCTTTCGTCAGGTAGGGCAACGAACTATCGACTGGCGGCAGCACGCAAAGGCGAGTCGAAGTTGACTTCGGCAAACCCAATAATTGAAACCTTCCCTGTTGGTCCGTTTCACAGTTGGGATGATATCGGTCCGTCTCAAGTCCAGTTTCCACCGTCACAATTCGAGCACCAATAATGGGTTCGCCAGTCTGCAGATCAACAACCGTTCCCGTGATCGGCCGACTGGGTTGAGCAATCACTAAGGGCTGGTTGTCCTGCAAGTCGATTAACGGGTCGCCTTCGATTTTGCCGATCGACCGATTGATGACTTGAGTTAGTTTGGTGGTGACGTTTGGATGCTCAACTCGAAACTCAACAATCGCGTGGGCCGGCACACCTTGAATCTCAAAACTACCGTCACGTTGCGTGTTGATTTCAGGCAAACTGTTCAGCAAAAATGACGAGTCAGGAATATCCGTTCCTTCAATCGAATCATAGGCGGCGTGCATGTTCTTTTTGGACTGAAGCGCGTCAAGCCAACGGTCACCTAACGACTTTCCAAACAGCTTGATGCCGTAAACGGTAATTTTGGCATCAGCAACACCCTGACCTTCAAGATCAACAACCCGGCCTTTGATTGGCTGGTTCGAATTTGTTGCATTTGCATTGTCCTGCGGATCAGCTTCGGCCTTACCGAGCGAAACAATAACTCTATCAACATCCTCTTCGCCTTCGATATCCAATGGTGTCAGGCGGTTGAATCGATCAGGCAGAAACAGATGGTAGTATTTCGACGCATCTTCCAGAGTAACGATTCCCAAATCACCTTCGGCATTAGCGAACTCGGAAAACTCATTCGCCCGAGCAGCCAACAAGCCCTTGCCTTCAATCACGCGAATTGAAAAATCGCCATTCTCATCAGTCACCGCTCGATTGGCTTGATTCACCGAGCGGATGCGAAGATCAAAGTTCTCGTATTCTTCCGCCATCGGATTCTCAATGTGCGGATAGTACATCAAAGTCCCGGCAATTCCCTGGCCGGATTCTCGATCGATCAACTTGCCTTTAACGATCATGGCCTTTTTCAATTGAATGTCATGTCGCCAAATTTCTGATTCGAATTCCGCGTCGACGGCATCTGGCTGCTGTTCGGGAGTGGTCACGTTTCGAATACGGGTCTCGAAGTACTCTTGCCCAGTTGCCACAATATCGATCGTTATTGAATCTTGTTCCGATTGCGTTGCGATTGGTGGCAGCCGGTAGTTGCCATCGCTATCTGTCAGGACCGCCTGCTTGCGGGCATGGTAACCGTACGAGACAGTGGCTCCGGCGATCGGCTGGCCCGAATCAACATCGGTCACCCTGCCTGTTAAACGGTGTCCACGTTCCACCGAGATCACTGGCTGGTTACCGAATTTTTGATTGGTTTCATAAATCGTAGTCTCCGGATCAATGAATTCATGCTCACGTTCTGCCGTCGCGATTTGCACAAACTTGGTAACGATGTTGTCACCCGAAATTTGGAAGGGCAGAGTTCGTTGATCGCCAACTCCATGCACTTCGAACTTGCCTTGAGCATCCGTCTTAACGGGTTTCGAAAAGCCAAAGCCCAGCGCGGTGCCATAAAACAAACCAACGGCTTTGACTTCTGCATTGGCGACCGGGTTGCCTTCCAAATCGACGACCGTACCCAAAATCGGAATCTCGGCCGCGGACAGTTTCAAATCGATCTCGGACTTGGGCATCACTCCTTCGATTTTGTAATAGCTTGGTCCAAACCCAGCTGATTCGGCCGTGATCACCAAGCCTCGGGCAATCGCGTCGTCGTAGCGTGTGTAGCCACCTTTTGACTTGGCATGTTGCGATTCCAAAATTTCGAGATCCTGCTGTGTCGCTGTAAGAGAAAACCGACCATCGTTGTTGGACGCAATCGCATCGATTTCTTTCGCAACCATGACTCGCCCGCCTTCAATTCTCCAGAACAAGAACAGTCTGACATTGGCAGCTGCGATTGGCTGTCTCGTGGGCGAGCGAATCGTGCCAGCAAAGTCACCAGCCGTCAATTGTCCAATCGACTTGTTGGCCTTGGGTTGGCTTGTTGCTTGATCGTCCGAGTCAGGATCAGATTCCTGCATCATTTTGGAGTCATCATCGTCGGACGGCTGATTGACATTGTCCAAATCGGTCAGTGGGATTTGCGCAATCCAGTTCTCTGGCGAGACAACGGCGTTGGTCGCCCAGCGTTTCGTGACATCAATGTCGCCAAAGTCTGCGGTTTGGCCAGCTACAACTTCGATCTTTTTGTAGCCCATGTTGCCTTTGGAATTGTTGAAGGAAACCATATAGCGGCCTGGTATCAAGTACTTCGTCACTCGCCCATCCTCGGACGGATTACTAGGTCGACCGCGTGCAAAACTGCGGTCACCTGTCGTCAGTCGCTCAAACAACAACGCATGCTGTGCCGGTTGACCTCGATTGTCGACCATCCGTGCGCTAACGGTTGCCATCCGCTGCAGTTGAACTTCGATGACTCCTTCTTCTGTTGTTAGTTCAGGGCCAACGTTAGCGATCGCGCCCAGTTTCCGTTCAGCATGTTGAAACACAACTGTTCGCTTGCCGTTGGGCAGGAACCCATTGATTTCAAATTCGGAATTCTTAACGGTATAAAAATCTCTGCCCGCGCCGCCGGTGATTTCTGCACCGTCGACTGTCTTACCATCGGGATCAACCAGTTTGACTCGAATGGATTCGCCTTGAGTCAGTTTAAAGTTCACTTCCAAATCGCTGGCAGCCGGAACTTCGATTTCCTGGCAAGCGATCCCCGGCGACACGACATTGGGCAAGATCATAATTCCCTGGTTGCTTTTGCGATTTTCGTCGATCGCATCGTAGCCTTGAAGCAGAGGATACTTACCAGACTGATCGCGAACGACTCGCAACAAGGCCGGACCCGGCATGGCTACCAGGCGAAATTTGCCTTCACTGTCGGTGTACAAATTGAAGGGGCGGATTTCCGCTTGTCGTCGCACTTCAAGTATCGAGACATTTTCGTTTTCCGGGAAGGCGCCGCAGTCAACTTGCATCGTTTTGAGCGGTTCGCCTGTTTCCCGATCCGTCACTTGGCCGTAGACCCAAACGCCACGAGTCAGCTCAAGCTTCATTTCAATTTCATCAACGCCAGTCTCATCCGTCACATCAAACGCTTCATTGAAATAGGGCGCGACGTTTTCATCATCGGTGGGAGTTCGCACAACGATTCGTCGTTGACCGGTACTGTTGAGCCCGGTCACTCGAAACCGTCCGTCAGCGTCCGTCTTGGTCGCCGTTTCATGGAGTTCCTGTTGGTAAAACATACCAGGCGATCTTTCAACGATTTGCATTCCCACTGCAACGAGGCCGGCGATCGGCTGGCCAGTATTCTTGTCGACGATTTGTCCAGAGATCGGTTGCGAAGGTTCGCATACCACAGTGACTTGATGACCATGAATTTGATAATCATCAAACGGCCAGTCGAAGTTGCCTTTTTCGATACTGTCGATCGTTGTCGTCGAGACGGCTTGCCGCTGCATTGCGATTCGGTCACCAGAAACAGCCAGCAGCGCCATCCGGTTGTCGCCGATACCGTCGATCTGGAATTTACCTGCAGAGTCAGTTTTCACAGGCTGCAGAAAACCAGCCCAAACTGCTTTACTTTTGGGAAGACGGGAAATCACCTGGTCATCCGTCTTCGAATCGTGGAATACTTTTTCCAAATCCTGCCCAGCGAATTCACGAATATCTTCGACTTGAATGGTTGCACCGGCAACCGGATTACCCTCGGCATCAACTAAAGTTCCTTTGATGGGCCGTTGATCGTCAATCATTGCCACTTGGTAGCCATCAAGTTTCTGCAGATCGATTTCGAACGTGGTCAATCCGTAGCCATTTTTGAACACATTGATCCGTTTGGAATTTTGCGGGTACTCGGTTAGTTTCGATTTCGGAATTTCAATCGAAAAATTACCAGCCGCGTCCGAGAACCCATCGAATTTTGCAAAGCTGGCTTTAACGGCTTCGACCGGGTTGCCTTGCGAATCGATAACTTGCCCGCTGATCTTTACCATCTGGTCGCTTGACTCCGAGTCCGACCCTTTCGATTCGTCCGACTCCTGTATCAACTTGCTACGAGTTGGTTCCTGTTCAGCTTGGACTGTGATGTCGATTGTTCCGAAATCGATCAACTCGCCGGCACCTACTTCGATCTTCGATCCGATTATAACAATACCTGTTTGGTGCATTGCGATGACCGAATAGTTGTCGCAGAGAGGCAAATTTTTAATTTCGAATTCGCCGTTTTCGTTAGTTGAATTGGCTCGAATCCGAATGCCAAAATCCCGGCCGCCGCCCACATCCAAATTGATCGCTGCACCAATAACCGGATCTCCATTGGCGTCAACTAACTTTCCCTTGATCGCCGAGTAAGGTTGCAGGATCATATCCATCGGATCCCGGTTTTTGGAATAGGAACTTTGAATAAGTTCGGCTCGACCGATCCCTCGTTCGTCGTGTCGGAACATCACATAACGCTCCTGTCCTTCCCGAAAGCTCCCAGCTGCCACAAGACTTGAGTCGACCGTTCGTTCATGATCGTATATCGAATGAAGGGCTCGGCAAACGACTCCTTGCAACGGCTGACCATCTTCGTCCAGCAGTCTCAAATCGACTGACATGCCAGATTCAAGTTCGAAGTTAACTTCAAATTCATCCCGGTCCTCCGGAATATCGATTTGTTTCATGGCTGTCGGGCCGGATGGTGAAAACCCCTCAGCCAGATCCAAGGTAGTGGAAACTTGTCGGCCAAGATCCTTCTTCGAATCATCGATGTCATCCCACCCCATCCCGTTGGGGTAGTTGTTGTTGTAGGTCGACAGCCCAATCAGACCTCCACCTTTA
Organism: uncultured Pirellulaceae bacterium; assembly: GCA_964583205.1. Taxonomy (GTDB): domain Bacteria; phylum Planctomycetota; class Planctomycetia; order Pirellulales; family Pirellulaceae; genus CALMEE01. Next base: position 5,255 of record CAZOXC010000140.1, read on the forward strand.
AACCCGACGATTTGATAGTCGCCGTTCGCGTCACTCATGTAACGCTCTTGAAATGTCGCAAACTGATCGTCGTCATAGGCGGGCGAGTTTGCAGCAAACGGGTTGTCCGAAAATGGAGAGTAGATAATTCTGGGAAACGGAACGGGGTCGCCCGTACTTTTGTCAGTCACCTTTCCACGAATCCAAACGCCGCGCTGCAGCGGAACGTCCATTTCTATAACATCCAGTCCCGGAGTATTGGGCACTGCGATCCGTTGAGTGAAGTAAGGAATGTCATTTCCGGGCACGGCAGTGATCCAGTTGCCTACTCCCTTTGGCATGCCATAGAGTTCAAAACGTCCTTCTTCATCTGTTTTAACTTTGAGCTTGCGTTGGCCGGCAAGGCTGCTGCCCGCATACATGCTTCCGACAACCCAAACGTCGGCCAAAGGCTCGCCCGTTTCCAGGTCTTTCGCGATTCCTACAATGGGTTGAGTCGGCTCGCAGGCGATGGTTGACTTGGCACCGTAGAATTCTGTTGTACTGCGCAACCCCATCCTGTTGTCGACCAATTCCAACGAGCCGTCAAATTCTGTGGTCAACAAACTAAAGCTTCTGATCGCAATCGATTTGTGTTGAACGTCTATCAATGCTAATCGATTGTCTCCGATGTTTGAGAATCGAATGACTCCGTTTTCATCTGATCGCTCAGGCTCAAGCCCGTTATGAAACAACTTCCAATCGCCCACGTATTCCCGATAGACATTCTGTCCTGCGACGCCTTTCCGTAAACCTTCAATCAATGGCTGCGGATCGTTGTTTTTCAATTCATAGATGTGCGAAACACGCGCGGTTGCTCCAACAATCGGATTCCCCTCGGTATCGACCAGTGTCAATTCGATGGGCACTTCACTCTTGCACAAAGCGATTTCGAGGTTCGAGAAATGGACACCTGCATCGCCTGTTTCTGGTTGCAATTCCGCAAACTCAAGCGTCCCGATGCCGAACCCGTCTGCCAACGCAGTGAGATAAATGCCATCAAAAGGATTCTCAGGTTCCCTGGAAACAGGCAGTTGATCCGCCGCAATTTCAAAAGAGAAACGACCATTCTCGTCTGTCGACTCAAGCTTTATCGGTTCCGGCTCCCCTTTTTTCCAAAGGCCATGGGTCCTCGCGAAGACTTTCAAAGTAGCGCCCTCAACGGGTTGACCTGCGGGCCCTCGAACAACGCCTGAAACCTGGATTTGTTCAGTCTCTGTCTCTGTTGCAGTTTCGTTCTCCTCGCTTTCATTGACCGCTCCCGTCAAAAACGAAAGTGGACTATGGCCATTGCCCAGGAACCCGCCGAGCAAGGCAGCGACGATCGCCAGTGCCACAATGCCGATGACCGCCGGACGACTGATCTGCGTGGTTAACTTGCGAGTGCTATCGAGAATCCGGATCACGCGATGCCCCAACAACGATTGACTCTTGAACATCGCCAGACTCGCCATTTCAGGAGCCAGCAAGTTGGACTCGGCCAGTTCCACCAGTTGCTGTGCGTAACCGGTTCGATCCATGCAATGTCGGACCACGTAGTCATCGCAGACTTCTTCTGCAGTCGTTTCCAAACGATAAACCAGTCGCCACAACAAAGGCTGAAAAAAGAACAGCGCCAATGCGATGCGTTGAATCAAATTCCAAAACGTGTCGTGGCGGCGCAAGTGTGCCAGTTCGTGAGCAAACGCTTTCTCCATCGGAACCTGACCCTTGATCTCTGCCGGCAACAAGATCGCGGGCGAGGTAATTCCGATCAGACAGGGACTGGCCAGCAGGCTGTTGCGAGCCACTTCGGGAGCCGACACCTGAATCCGATCCGCCAATTGTTCGCAGAGTTCCAGCTCTACTTCACTGGCCACAATCGATTGCTGGCGAATGCGGGCCATACCTCGATACGCAAACGCCAAACG
>CAZOXC010000141.1:0-7169 GCA_964583205.1 uncultured Pirellulaceae bacterium
TTCTTACGCAGTACGAAAAACTGAATTCGTTGACCAATGCCGAGTTGCGCAAGGAAAGTCTCTCGTTGCGTTACCGTGCCCAGGGTGGTGAGCCACTCAATCGACTGCTTGTCGAATCTTATGCAGTCGTCCGTCAGGCCGCCGATCGAGCTCTCAGCATGCGACACTACGAAGTGCAATTGCTGGGCGGAATTGCCATGCATTCCGGAATGATCGCCGTCATGCAGACTGGCGAAGGAAAAACACTCACGGCTTCTTTGCCTTTGTATTTGAACGCGTTGACTGGTCGCGGCGCACATCTGGTAACGGCCAATGACTATCTGGCTGAACGCGATGCCGAGCTTTTGAGGCCGATGTTCGAACTACTGGGAATGGAAATCGGAGTGGTCGTCAACGCCACTTCAAGAGCATCCCGGCCAGCGGCTTACCGAGCCGACATTACCTATTCAACTGCCAAAGAAATTGGTTTCGACTTTTTACGTGATCGCTTGCTCAAGCGGCGAATTGACGAAGGCGGTTGGGAGCACGTCGCCAAGCTCATGCAGACTTCCGAAGTTACTGACGCCAATGATGTGGTACAACGAGAATTGAATTTTGTGTTAGTGGACGAAGCGGACAGCACGTTGATTGACGAGGCTAAAACGCCGCTGATCATCAGCTCGATCCCCGAGGACGATAGTGGTGCCAAGGTCGCTCTTTGCCACTGGGCCAATCAAGTTACCTCGGAATTCGAAAAAGACGAGCACTATGAATACGATTCAGAAAAACGAAACCTGGATTTGACGGGGGCTGGTCGGCGGCTGGTGAGAAAACTTTCCAAGCCGCCTGCGATCGCCGGCGTATCCATGATCGAAATTTATGCGCAAGTTGAATTGGCGCTGTTCGTCGATATCGAATATATCCGTGATCGCCAGTACGTTGTGAAGGATGGCGAGATCGTGATTGTCGATGAATTTACTGGCCGAATGACCGAGGGGCGAAAATGGCGGGCCGGGCTGCATCAAGCAATCGAAGCTCGTGAAAATATTGAAATCACTTTTGAAACCAGCGAGGCTGCTCGGATCACGATTCAGGACTTGTTCCTGCAATATGAACTTCGTTGTGGTATGACCGGCACCGTTGCCAATTCGGCTCGGGAACTCAAGAAAATCTACGGGACCGGGACGATTCAAATTCCCACCAACCGTCCACCTCAGAGAAAAAGGTTGCCGGATCGCGTGTTTCGAACCGAGCCTGAGAAGTGGCAGGGAATTGTCGATCAGATTGTCGAGATGCATTCGTCTGGTCGGCCGGTACTGGTGGGAACTCGATCGATCGACAAATCAGAGATCCTTTCCCGGTTGCTGGATGACCGGCGAATTGAACACAGCGTGCTGAACGCGCGGCACCTGGCCAACGAAGCGGAGATTGTGTCTGCGGCGGGTGAGGTCGGGCGGATCACGGTCGCCACGAACATGGCGGGTCGAGGAACGGATATAAAACTTTCGGAAGAAGCTCGAAAAATGGGCGGCTTGCACGTAATCTGTTCAGAAGTTCATGACTCGGCCAGAATCGATCGGCAATTGATTGGCCGATGTGGCCGGCAAGGCGATCCCGGCACTTTCCAGATTTTCATGTCGCTGGAAGATGAGATTTTGCACAATGCCTATGGGGCCAAAGCCGCCGACCGTTTTCGGAGAAGCGGAAACTCGCAGTCGTTGACACATTTTTCGAGAATTTTCAAACGAGCCCAATCCAGGATCGAATCTCAACATTTTCGCAGTCGCAAATCTCTGATGGAACGTGAGCGACAAAGGCAACTTGCTCAACGAGAAATGGGTCAGGATCCCTACGTCGATACAATTGTCTAGGCGATCGGGAATACGTAACATTGTCTACTGCGGAACTTCGGTCTTTTCATTTTCAATCGAGTCTCAACGGCGACTCGATTCAGTATCGAGGCTTTGATGCTTGCCAAGTTGTTTCTGATTTTCATACTCGTTCCCATGGCCGACCTGGTCCTGCTGGTTTTGTTGGGACGTGTGAACCTGCTGATACCGATACTGACCATTATTGCATCGGGGATCGCTGGAGCCTGGCTGATCAGGCGGCAGGGATTGGCCGTCGGCAACAGCCTGCGGTCGGATGTCGTGGACGGAAAAATTCCCACAGAGTCGATTATGGACGGGGGAATGTTGCTGTTAGCAGCCGGATTATTGTTAACTCCAGGATTGATTACTGACATCTTTGGTATGAGCTTTTTGGTTCCTCGGTTTCGTTCATGGTATCGCAAACGAATTAAAGGGTGGATTAAAACAAAGGTGGAGATCCAAACCGGGACGTTGGATATGCGACAGCCTGGCGATCAAAACACTGTTGACGGCGAGTTTTCCAAGTCGGAAGATGGGAACGTGGTAGACGAGGCAAGAATCGAGTCTCAATAAACTGCGTCGCGACGTGACGGGCGACCGTCATTTTGGCTACAGTTTTCTTTATTGCACAGAAGTTTCTATACTATTGGAAAGCCATCCAGGGAAATTTCCGGTTCGCGACTATGACCGTCAATTACTTTAAACGCTTTCGCATGCATTTCGATTTGGCGCATCCGATTCCATCGGCTGGGCTACCCGTCGGCTATCACTTGTTGGAATGGAATGAAAGGTTGTTGGAATGTCATTCGCAAGTGAAGTACAAGAGCTTCTGTGAGGAACTTGATGCCAACGTGTTTCCCTGTTTGGGCGATTTGGATGGCTGCCGCCGGTTGATGTACGACATTACTCGCCGAGAAGGGTTTTTACCAAGTGCCACCTGGTTAATCGCGTATGCCGGTGACCATGATTCGGACTTGGAATATTGCGGAACAATTCAGGCAATTCGCGATGCTCAAGGGATCGGTTCGATTCAAAACGTAGGGATCACGCCAGCGCATCGAGGACAGGGCTTGGGCAAGGTTTTGTTGGCCAAATCTCTAGCCGGTCTGAAGTCCCAGGGCATTTCGATGGCATCTCTGGAAGTCACAGCCGTCAATCAAGATGCCTTTCGCCTGTATTGGCAATTTGGTTTTCGAACTGTTCGAACTGTGTTCAAAACGGTGGACATTGCCTACGCTGGTTGAAGTGTGGCAGAGGAATTCCACTCGAATTTTGCCAAGATTGCTCGTGATTTGACGAACAAGTGTCAAATAGCTTCAAACAATAGAATCTAAGTTTCGCCTCCGGCAGGCGACTTCTCAGGGAGATGTGCGTTGTCTAGCAGCAATTAATTCTTGCTGCTGGACAGTGATACATGCAGGTACTGACGGTTAAAACAATTAGTTAACAGGCTGGTACCAATTGCAGTTTCATTTTTATGGACGGCTGCCACTATCCCGACCCGCAAACCTATGTTTTCTCGTTGAATTACGTACATCGCGATTCAATTTGTTGTTAAACGAAAGCGGTTCGGATACTCGCAACCCAGGTGCTCCTGAACTAGGATCACTTGCGCTTAAAAGTGCGCGAAGCATGCGTCAGCTTTTTGGCGGCCAAATCAAAATACAGATTCACCTACTCACAATTGAGATGAGGAACACTTTATGTCTGATTCCCCACGTGGTTCAAGGTTCAAAGGGTCCGGTAAAATCGGACTTGGACTAATCCTGTTCGGATTGTTTGCTTTGATCGTTGGCGCATTCGTCGTATACACTCATTTTCGAATTTATGTTCCACCCAAGCACATCGCGGTTTTGACTCGAAAAACGGGTGCCGAACTCAACAACACCCAGGAGATCGCGCCCGATGAAACTTACAAGGGTCTGCAGCGCGAGATCATGATGGAAGGGCGATATTTTCGAGATCCCTACAACTGGGGCTGGGCTGTCTATCCTCAGATCGAAATTCCTGACGGAAAAATGGGCGTGCGAATTCGGCTGTATGGCGACGACCTTCCCTACGGGAAATTTGCCGCCACCAAGGAAAATGAAAAAGGTGTCGTCGAGGACGTTTTGCGACCTGGACGTTACCCGATTAATGCCATTCTGGTCGATCGCAGTAATGGCGGACGCGGCAGGATCATGACACCTCGTGCGAAAAACGATTATGTCGAGATTGTCGAACTGCATGATCCGATCACTATCCCTGCTGGTTTCAAGGGTGTGGTTACAAACTTGTTCGGCGATTTGCCGGAGAATTCGAACACACTGATGGTCGCCGAGAACGAGCGAGGCGTAAGAGATATCGCACTTGATCCTGAGACCTATTACATGAACCCGTATCTTTATCGAATCGAAGCGATTGATTGTCGTTCGCAACGATTCGATCTGGCAACCAATGGCGACATGGGCTTCCCCAGTAAAGATGGTTTCTGGGTATCGCTTGATGGAATCATTGAATTTCGTGTGAAGCCTGAAAAGGCTGCCGAAGTTTATGTTCTTTACAACGAACTGTTGAACGACCAGGGCGGACCCGGGCAGGCTCACTACATCGATCAAGAAATCATTCGGAAGGTGATCATGCCGAACGCTCGTTCGTTCTGTCGCCTCCGAGGGTCTGACTCATCGGGCCGGGATTTCATTGGCGGGGAGACTCGTTCCGCATTCCAAAAAGATTTTGAAAACTCGATTCGAGAGACTTGTGACAAGCAAGGCATCGAGATCATTCAGGCTCTGATTACCAACATTAAACCGCCGCAGGCAATCGCTGAACCTGTGCGTGAGCGAGAAGTTGCTCGCCAGAAGCTGAAGCAGTATCAGCAGGAGAAACTCCAACAGGAACAGGAAGCTTTGCTTGCCAAAGAAAAGGCTTTGATTCTGCAACGTCAACAGCTGGTCGAGGCACAACGTGAAGTCATTAAGTTGACGACTGAAGCCAGAAAACGCCAGGACGTTTCTCTGGAAGAGGCCAACCGTGACAAAGAAGTTGCCGAGCAACAGTTGGCGGCTGCCAAGGACATGGCAGCGGCAATCATGGCAGAGAAATCTGCTGAAGCTGCAGTCGTAGCTTTCGAAAATGAAGCGGATGCAGCCGGTTGGAAAACAGCCGTCGAGGCACTTGGCAATGACGGGCAAGCATTTGCCCGATACGTGCTCTACCAGAAACTGGCCCCGGGTTACAAAACGTTGATGACCAACACTGCGGATTCACCTTTGATGGATGTGTTCAAGAACATGTCGAATGGTGGCGAAGAAAAATAACCTGAAGCCAGGCAAACGTTTCAAACAACATTAACGATTGAGAAATCATGAAAAAAATAGTCGCAATACTTTTCGCCTTGTTGCTGTTGGCAGCAGTGGGAACCCTCCTTCACTGGACTGTGAATATGGTTTACGTTCCAGAAGGATACAGTTTACAAATCACTTTCAAAGGGAATTTGATCCGAGCTACCAATAAGGCTGAGCCCGGTCAGTATGCTCGCGATGAAGACGGGTCTTCACAAGATGAAGCCGGCGTTCGCGAACAAATGCGAGGCCCGGGTCGGCATTTCTTCTGCCCGATCTGGTACGAGTGTCGCCAAGTTAAGGACACAGTGATCAACCCTGGCCAAGTCGGCGTTGTCACCGTGAAATTGGGCGAGTCTCTTCCGAAGGGCGAGTTTTTGGTGGATGGCGATCTCGGAAAAACCAAAAACAAGGGCATCCTGAGAAAGGTTCTGGCGCCAGGACGGTACCGTATCAACCCGCACGGCTACGAAGTTAAAGTGATCGAGGCACAAAAGACCACGTCCGGTAACCAGGTGAAGCATTTCGGCTGGGTCACCATCCCCACCGGGTATGTCGGAGTTGTTACCAACCTGGCAAACATTCCAGCCAGAAACCAGGAAAAGGGTGTGCAGATGGAAACTTTGCCGCCGGGAATTTATTTGGTGAATGGTCGCGAACAACAAATCGACATTGTGGAAGTTGGATTTCGCGAAACAACTCTGGCTCACAAAAAGTTGCGCAACTCCGACGGTACCCTGCAACTGGATGAAGCCAATGAACCCTTGATCGAATCCAGTGACATTGGCATCGATTTCCCATCCAGTGATGGTTTCCCGATCAATATGGACTTCACAGCGATCTGGGGACTGATGCCCGAACAGGCACCACATGCCGTTTTGACTTTCGGTAATGTCGATGCAGTTGAAAACAAAGTTGTGCAACCGCAAATCGAATCGATTTGTCGAAACAACGGTTCTAAATTTTCGGCAGTGCAATTACTGGTCGGCGAAGATCGTGAAAAGTTCCAACAACAGAATCTGGAAGAGTTTCAACAGGTGCTTGAGGAAAAAGAAATTCGTTTGCTGTATGGACTGGTCAGACACATCTATATTCCTCGAGAAGTTCGGCAACCGATTCAATCGTCGTTCGTGGCTGACGAACTCAGTTTGACTCGCGAGCAGGAACAACTGACTGCACAGTCCGAAGGGATCCTGAGAGAAGCAGAGAAAAACGTTGATTTGGAAAATGACAAGGTAACTGTTGAGACAGATCGCCAGTATCAATCCAAATTGGCCGAGGGTGACCGAGAAGCCAAACGTATCGACGCTGAAACTGAAAAGCTTGTGGCCGTTATCCGGCGCGAAACCGCCGAACTCAACGCCGAAGCGACGAAAGTAATCGGCGAAGCCACCAACAAAGGCAAGCAGTTGATCGAAGAAGCCAAAGCCGACCGATTCCGACTGGCGGTCGAGGCATTCGGGACTCCGGAAGCGTACAACAACTGGATTTTTGCGACAGGTTTGCCTACCGATGTGGATCTCAAGCTGCTTTATGCAGGCGAGGGAACCCTGTGGACCAACATGGAAAACTTTGGAGTGCGAGCCAATTATGACTTGCCAACCAAAAATAAACAGGACGACGAATAAGTCCAGACAGGATTGCCGACCAGTTTCTTTAGCATTTACGCGAAGAGTAAATCGGCATCCTGGTCAGAAATCAGTATTGCCTGGTTGAGCTCAGCCAAACGATACAGGAACTAAACACCCGGTCTTCTGGCCGGGTTTGTTTTTGGACTGACCGTGATCATGCCGGTGTGGAAAACAGTCCGAGTGTGGCACTGATGGCTTTGAAGATTGAATTTCCACCGATCAACAGTGTGACCGCAAGCAAAGCGAAGCCTGACAAATTGGCCAGCCAGCCGTTCTTATATTCTCCCAGCAACTTCGAATTATTCATCACGATGAGCAAAAAGATTGCTACGATTGGCAGCAGCAGTCCATTTGCCAATTGAGCC
>CAZOXC010000142.1:0-1033 GCA_964583205.1 uncultured Pirellulaceae bacterium
CGCTGGCACAATTCCATAAATCAAACCACATTGCTCAATCGGTTCTCGTCCTACTACAAGTCACTTCCCACAGATACTTTACTAACGGAGGACCTGGCAGGTCGAAGCGATCGTTTTGCCGGTGAATTCAAATCAGTATTGGAAGCCGACGACAAAGACAAAATGCTGGAAATGTTCGACTGGACCGATGTCGCAGACTCAATTCAGTCCAAAGTCAGTAGCGAACTCGATACTATCCTGGCCGGAGAAGTTGAAACCGTCGTCTTTCAACAAAATCGACTCGCCGGAGCCATGGCACATTGGCAAGCCTTTCAAACGTATGTTCCCAACCGAAAAGTTGCCGGCTATATCAAAGTCGAGTTCCGGCCGGAGGGTAATGACAATTTGAAAACGATCTGGCTGGAAGCAGGTAAAGATGAGAGCTCGGCATACAAGCTGGTCAACTACGTGGCGTCTCATGAGATCCCCGTCATTCCCGAACGAATCGAACCGGAAATGTCTATCTCCAGCGGTATATTCCAAGCCAACAGCAAGTTACCTGTTGAATCCGAATCACATTCATCCAAATTCCTGATGACCTGGAACACGACCAACCCGGGCGAACTGCTTTCGGCTCATTTAGCCAATGAAGAAATCTGGCTGAGACAACTGGGAGACGAGTCCGCAAATGACGATCCGGCAGATGAATTGCCGGCCGCTCCATTGGCAATGCCGGCCATACCGCTCTTGCCGGCAGCCGAAGCTGATGACGATGATCCTTCCGGCGAAGCTGAAGCAGACGACGACGCAGGAGAACGGCAAGACGGAAGGGTTCCCGGTGAAGCAATGCCTGAACAGATTTGGATTGATGGACAAGTTGTCGATGCTGAGACCGGCGAGGCGATCGAACAAAATGTGATCGTTCAAGCAGGCAAAATAGATGAAGCAGACCCCACAAAAATCACTTGGGGTTACTCGGAAAGCCGCAGCCACTCTTCCGACGGATCATTCACGGCCAGCGTGAAACCGGCAAATGGCTGGACGGCCCGAGTAA